>MOXJ01000008.1 GCA_002507565.1 Candidatus Reconcilbacillus cellulovorans | reverse complement strand
TCTCAAAATATGATAATTCCATGCGTCATCCAGATCGCTCCACGAAAGCACAAAACCTTCGTCCCGCGTTTCGATCTCCAAACGCAATGTTTCCGTCCGGTCAAAGCCTTTCGTCACGTAAAACGTTTTCAGAACCACATCGGAAGGCGGCCTCACTTCGCCCCCCGGTTTTGCCCGAAATCCGAGCTTGACGGATTGGCCGGGGCCGATCACCGCGTTATAACCGGCATTCCGAACGACATAACGGCCGGCGTCTCTCCCGACGATGTCCGCCGTCCAAAACCGCTCGATGTCGCGATCGTACCCGAATTCCAGCGTCCAATCTTCAAGCGGGCGATTCGCAAGATTCGTCACCGTCATCTCGCCGTTCAACGCCTCGCCCCAATCCGACGTCACGCGAACGTCGACGCGGTATTCGGAAGGCTTCGCCGTCCTTTCGCGCGTCGCCGGACGTACGAACGTCGGCGGCCGCTCGACGCGGCCCGGAGCGCCGGAAAAGCCGATCTCCACATATCCTCCCGGCCGAATGTCCGCGTTGTATCCGCGATTGCGGATGATGTACCGGCCGTTTTCCTTTCGGACTACGTCGGCGTTCCAAAACGAAGAAAGGTCGCGGTCGAAATCGAACGCCAGCGACCAGTTTTCCATCGGAGCCGTACCCGTATTGAAAAGGAGAATCTGTCCGGTGAAGCCCTTCTCCCAATCATTTCAGCATGGCTGCAAATACGGAAAACGTGACAAACCCTCTGAACCTTGCTTTTGACATCATAAACCTCCGTTTCGATGAAGTTTTTTCCTTCTCTTTCATGCAGCGATTTTAAACCAAAAAACGGCTAATGTCAAGCACCAGCGGTCATTCAGCAAGTCCGAACTTTTCTTCCAGACGATCGGCCAGCTCGTCGTCGGAAAGCGGATTGCGATGGGTGTTTTCCAGGTAAATGTATTTTTCCGATTCCGGCATTAAATATTGCCTGTACCACAAAAATAGATCCGGGCTGTCGCCGTGCATCCGCAGGAACTTCCGCAACGCGTCGACGTGGTAGATCGTGTTTTGGATGTTGGTCAGCCAGTCCGCGCGGTAAAAATGTCGCCATTTGCCGTGTTCGGCTTCCCTCAGCGTCCGGAGCCCTTGCGCGTAACGGCGGAGCGCCTGCGACGCGCGCACGAACGCCTCCGGATACCGTTTCGCCTCATAGGCCTCGTACGCCTTGCACAGCGCCGCGAAACCGGCGCAGCCGGACACATGCAGTTCGACATGAAACAAAAAATGATCTTTCCATCGTTGCCGGTCTTCCGGAGACAGCGCATCCAGCAGCCGGGCGGCGTCTTCCCGCAACGCCTGCCAGCGCGGAAGCGCTTCTCCGACCTTGCATGCGAACCAGCGCACTTGCTCCGGAAAAGGAATGACCCCGGTCGCCCAGTGCAGCGAGGGCAACGTGGCCGGCGCTTCGCCGCGCAACCAGTGCCCGATGATCTGCCGCGCCGGATGGTGGTAAAATTCTTCGCCCGCGCGGTCGTCTTCGTGCGGGCCGTACGCGACCGCGCATGCAAAATAGCGCCGGTACAGCTGGACGATGTCGTCGTGCGCCGACGCGTAGTGGCGTCGGACGAACGCGTCCAGATGGGCGGCCGGGTCGACCGTGCCCTTGTTCCACAACTCCGCCGTCAAATCGAGCGCGTAGACGTGAGGCCGGACGTTGCCGCAATTGACGAGAACATACTCCTTCGCACCGGCCCGGAACGCCGCCCCGATTTCCCGGCAGATCAGTTCGGGCGGCGAAGGAAACATCGTGAGATGGTTGGACGCCTGCAAATCGTGAAACGTCACGTGATAATAAATGCCGTGCCTGCCGCCGTCGTCGGAAGACGGAAGCGTTGGAATCCGATGGTTGACGTTTCCCTGGCGGCGCGACACCATTTTGTCGTAGCCGTTGTCGGCCCAGACTTTGATCACGTTTTCCGGCACCCGGATGTGCCCTTTACGATACAGTTCCGCGATTTCCCCGTACAGCGGAACGCAGCAGACGGGATCTTTCACCGCTTCCCGAACGATGTCGTACTGTCTGCGAATGACGCGGCTGATCAGCTCGCCGCGCTTGTCGTCCGTATCGAACGTCGGGTCGTCTTCCCAGAACGGCTTGTCGCCTTGCCCGCGAAACGAAAGCACCCAGACGACCTTTTGATGTTTGTTTTTGTCGACGGCCTCGCGCCACAGCCGTTCATACAGGTCGGGATGATCCCGGTAACTGGCCGTTTGGCCCGGATAGGCGCGAAGGAACATTTTCGCGCCGAGCGGTTCGGCGTGATGGTGCGTGATCCACAGGCCCATCTCGGACGCGACGTCGAAATGCACGCCGTGCCACGGCAGATCGGTGCCCGGCATGACCATGTTGCCGCCGCAGCGAAGCAGCGCCTCGAAGACGGGTTCCCACACTTCCCGCGTCGGCGGATACGGATCTTTCCAGCCGATCAGGCACACTTCGTCGTTGACGAACCAGCCGCGGAACCGGACGACCGGCTCCGGCGAGTCGAACGGGTCGCACGGGACGGCGACCGCCGTTTTCTTGGCGGGCGGCCTGTCGGCCCAAAACCAGAACGGCTCGACGCCGAGCACTTGCCGGCTGAAATGCAGGATGCCGTAAACGAGGCCGAGCTCGTCCCTGCCGGCGATCTGCATCCGAAGTCTGCCGCCCGACTCGACGAACCGGACGCCGAATGCCTCCGACCGGTCGGGACAGTCGCATTCGTTTTCGGCGTAACGGACAATGACGTCCGCCGAAGCATCTTCCTCGTTCATGGACGGCTGTCGGCCGAATACCGCCGCGTGGTCCCGCTCCAGCATCCGCAGCGCGTGCGCCACGGCCGCAGGTATGTCCCGAGGGAAGGAATAACGCGTTTCGGCGTGAACCGTCATGATCCCTCTCAACCGGAATCACTCCCGTCGATGATGCAATAAACCACCGGCTCCGGCTCGACCGGTCCGTCCCCGATCCGGAACGCGCCCGCGACGATCCGCTCGGCTTCGGCGGCGCGGGCGTCGAACGCGGCGTTCCAATGCAGCTCCGCCAGCGTCTCGCCCGCCCGCACGGCGTCGCCGCGCTTGCGGCGAAGCACCACGCCCGCGGCCGCGTCGACCAGCGCGTCCTTCGTTTCGCGCCCCGCGCCGAGCAACATCGCCGCACGACCGACCGCCTCGGCGTCGATCGCAGTCACAACGCCGTCGGCGGGGGAAGCCACCGGCCTAACCCGCGACGCCGAGGGCAGGCTCGCCGGATCGTCCGCCACCGCCGGATCTCCGCCCTGCGCCGCCACCCATTCGCGGAACTTCGCCAGCGCCCGGCCGTCCGCCAGCGCCGCCTCCAGCAGACGCAGCGCCGCGTCCGGATCGTCCGCCGCGCCGGCCAGCGCGACCATTTGCGCGCCGAGCCGCAGGCAAAGTTCGCGCAGGTCGGCGGGGCCGCCGCCCCGCAGCACGTCGATCGCTTCCCGCACTTCGAGCGCGTTGCCGACGGCATAGCCGAGCGGCTGGTCCATCGACGTCAGCACGGCCGCCGTCTTCCGGCCGACGTCGGCGCCGATGCGGACCATCGCACGCGCCAACGCCTCCGCTTCCGAAAGCGTTTTCATGAAAGCGCCGGAGCCGACCTTCACGTCGAGCACGATCGCCTGCGCGCCGGCGGCGATTTTTTTGCTCATGACCGAAGCCGCGATCAGCGGGATCGATTCGACGGTCGCCGTGACGTCGCGCAGCGCGTACAGTTTTTTGTCGGCGGGCGCAAGATCGCCGGACTGCGCGACGACGGCGACGCCGTGCCGGCGGACGATCGACAGCAGTTCGTCCCGTCCGATCTCGGTGCGGAACCCGGGAATCGACTCCAGCTTGTCGATCGTGCCGCCGGTATGGCCGAGTCCGCGGCCGGACATTTTGGCGACCGGCACGCCGAGCGACGCGACGAGCGGCGCGACGACCAGTGTCGTCTTGTCGCCGACGCCGCCGGTGCTGTGTTTGTCGACGACCGTGCCGCCGACGGCCGACCAGTCGGCCGTCTCGCCGGAATGCGCCATCGCCAGCGCGAGATGCGCGGTTTCGGCCGGCGTCATGCCGCGCCACACGACCGCCATCGCCCAGGCGGCCATCTGATAGTCGGGAATGTCGCCGCGGACGTAGCCCTTGATCAGAAAATCGATCTCCTCCCGCGTATGTTCGCCGCCGTCGCGTTTCTTGCGGATCAGATCGACCGCCCTCATGCCGCGCCGCCTCCTGCGCCGTCCGCCGCGCCGCTCCCCGCCCCGCCCCCTGCCGGCGACTCGTCCGCACCCAGAAGGCGCAGCCATTCGCGCAGGAAACGCGCGAACACCGGCTTCGTCCGCTCCGCGACCGCCACGACCTGCTCGTGGGTGAGCGGCTCCAGTTCGTCGGGAATCGCCATGTCGGTGATGCACGAGACGCCGAACACCTCCAGCCCGGCATGCCGCGCCGCGATCACTTCGGCGACGGTCGACATGCCGACGGCGTCCGCGCCGATCCGCACGAGCATCGCGAGTTCCGCCGGCGTCAGGTACGACGGCCCGGCGATGCCGCAATAGACGCCTTCCTGCAGCCGCGGCGAATCGCGGTCCTGCCCGCCGTCCCGTTCACCGACGCGCTCCCCGTGCCGTTCGCCGGGTCCGACCGCAAGCCCAAGCCGGGCCGCCGCCGCGCGCGCCAGGTCGCGGAACCGCCGGCTGTAGGCCTCCGACATGTCGGGAAATCGCGGCCCGAGCGCCGGATCGTTCGGCCCGACCAGCGGATTGGCCCCGGTCAGGTTGATATGGTCGCGAATCACCATCAGATCGCCCGGCCGGAACGCGCGGCTGAGCCCGCCCGCCGCGTTCGTCACGACGAGCGTGCGTACGCCGAGCCGTTTCATCATGTAGACCGGCCGGACCACTTCTTCCATGGAATACCCCTCGTAATAGTGAAAACGCCCCTGCATGCAGACGACGCGGCGCCCCTCGAGCGTCCCGACGACCAGCCGGCCCGCGTGGCCTTCCACGGTCGACACGGGAAAATGGGGAATGTCGGCGTACGCAATCGCCGTCGCCGACTCCGCCTCGTCCGCGAGATCGCCGAGTCCTGAGCCGAGGATAAGACCGATTTCCGGATCGGGGCCGACCAACCTGCTCCTGACGTACGCCGCCGCCTCGTCGATCATCGCCGAACGGCGCAAATGCGAACCGCTTCTCATCGCCCGCTGCGCTCCTTTCGCGAAGGAATGTCCCGTCATGCCGGCAGTTGCGGAATAAGCCGCAACAGCCACTGTGCGAACCGCTCCTTCACCCGTTCGGCCGTCTCCATCACTTCCTCGTGGGACAGCGGCCGGTCGAGCATCCCGGCGGCCATGTTGGTGATGCACGAGATGCCGAGCACCTCCAGACCTGCGTGCCGGGCGGCGATCACTTCCGGCACCGTCGACATGCCGACGGCGTCCGCGCCGATCGTCCGCAACATCCGGATTTCCGCCGGCGTCTCGTACGACGGGCCGAGCACGCCTGCGTACACGCCTTCGCGGACTTCAAGGCCGATCTCTTCGGCCACGCGCCGCGCGACGTCCCGCAGACGACGGCTGTACGCCTCCGACATGTCGGGAAACCGCGGCCCGAGCGCCGGATCGTTCGGTCCGACGAGCGGGCTCCGGAACATGAAATTGATGTGGTCGCGAATCAGCATCAGATCGCCTGGACGAAAATCGGGACAAATGCCGCCGGCTGCGTTCGTCACGACGAGCGTCCGGACGCCCAGCTCCCGCAGCGTGCGGATCGGCAGCGCGATCCGGTCGGGCGCATACCCTTCGTACAAATGAAACCGCCCTTTCATCGCCGCCGCTTTTCGCCCGCCGACCCGGCCGAACACGAGCTCGCCGGCATGCCCTTCCACCGTCGACACCGGAAAATGGGGAATGTCCGCGTAAGAGACCGTTTTTGCGTTTTCAAAACCGTCGGCCAAAAAGCCGAGTCCCGAACCGAGGATGAGCGCGATTTCCGGCGACGCCGCGTCCGCGCCGACGGTTTGCCGGATCCGGTCCGCCGCCTCGCGCCACGGACGGTCCCGAAAACCGCCGCTTGCGCCGTGTGTGGCGTCCGAAACGTTCATGGCTTAGACGCCCCTTTCGTTTCCAATGAACTCCTGCAAAAAACCGACGCCGATCTCCGGCGGCGCGACGCCGAAATTGTCGGCGATCGTCGCCGCCACGTCCGCAAACGTCCCGCGCACGCCGAGCGGTCGGCCGCGACCGCCGAAGCGGGGGCTCACCGCAAGAAGCGGTACATACTCCCGCGTATGGTCCGTGCCGTGATGCGTCGGATCGTTGCCGTGATCGGCCGTGATGAGGAGCAGGTCGTCGTCCCGCAACCGTCCGAGCAATTCCGGTAAAAACCGGTCGAACTCCTCCAGCGCCCGAGCGTATCCGACCGGGTCGCGTCGATGGCCGTACAGCGAATCGAAATCGACGAGGTTGACGAAGAGCAGTCCGCAAAACGGCTCGCCGAGCAGCTCCGCCGTCTTCTCCAGTCCGTCGCGGTTCGACTTCGTCGCCGCCGATCGCGTAAGCCCCCGCCCCGAAAAAATGTCGTGAATTTTCCCGACGCCGATCACGTCGAATCCGGCGTCCCGCAGCCGTTCGAGCACGGTCGGCCGCGGCGGCGGTACCGCGTAGTCGCGCCGGTTCGCCGTACGGACGAACGCGCCGGGAACGCCGACGTACGGCCGCGCGATCACCCGGCCGACGGGATACGGTTCGCCCGCCGTCAGCTCGCGCGCGATTTCACAGGCGCGGTACAGCTCGGCAAGCGGAACGACTTCCTCGTGCGCGGCGATCTGAAACACGCTGTCCGCCGACGTGTAGACGATCCAGGCGCCTGTGCGCATCTGCTCTTCGCCGAGCTCGGCGATGATCGCCGTGCCCGACGCCGGGCGGTTGCCGATGACCGGTCTGCCGGTCCGCCGCTCGAATTCGCGGACGAGCGGCTCGGGAAAGCCGTCGGGATATGTCCGAAACGGCGTGTCGATCTTCAGCCCCGCCAGCTCCCAGTGCCCGGTCATCGTGTCTTTGCCCGCCGACACTTCGGCCATTTTGCCGTAAAACGCCGCGGGCGCGTCGACGGCCGCGATGCCGGGAATCGGGTCGATCCGGCCGAGGCCGAGCCGCTCCAGATTCGGCAGCCGCATGTCCGGTACCCGTTCGGCGATGTGGCGCAGCGTGTGCGCGCCGGCGTCGCCGAACGCCTCGGCGTCGGGCAACGCGCCGATGCCGACGCTGTCCAGTACGATCAGACAAATGCGGCGAAACGCCATTTATCCTTCCTCCCCCGAAGGCCGCTGGCGGCGGTCCGGCGCGCACCCCGGCGCGATTTTCGCCCTCGGATGGGCGCGGTCGTACTCTTCCTTGATCCGCCGTCGCGACACGTGGGTATAGATTTGGGTCGTCGAAATGTCGGCATGTCCCAGCAGTTCCTGCACCGACCGCAGATCGGCGCCGTTGTCGAGCAAGTGGGTGGCGAACGAGTGACGGACCGTGTGCGGCGACACGTTTTTGGCGATGCCCGCTGCGCGGGCGTAGGCTTTGATCGCTTTCCAAAAACCCTGCCGCGTCATTCGCCCGCCGCGCCGATTCAGAAAAAGCGCCCGCGACCGCCCGCCGCCGCGTTCCGCCAAGAGCGGCCGGCCGAGCCGCAAATAGGCGTCGAGCGCCTCGATCGCGTGCCGACCGAGCGGCACGATGCGCTCCTTCGCTCCTTTGCCGACGACGCGAACGTAGCCCATCGCCAGATGCACACTGTCCAGATCGAGCGACAACAGCTCCGACACGCGCAGACCCGCCGCATACAGCACTTCGAGCATCGCGCGGTCGCGCAGGCCGGCCGGCGTCTGGGGGGCGGGAGCCGTTACGAGCCGCTCGACGTCCGGAACGCCGAGCACGTTCGGCAGTTTGCGGCCGAGCTTCGGCGACTCCAGCCACGCCGCCGGATTGTCGCGAATCTGCCGCTCGCGGACCAAAAACTTAAACAGCGACCGGATCGCGACGACCGCGCGCGCCGCCGTCGCCGGCGACTTGCCTGTATCTTTCAGGTGTACCAAATAGGCAAGCAAAAGCTCTCTCGTCACCGCCGCAGGCTCCGACGCCCCCGCTTGCCGCGCAAACGCCGCGAACGCGCGCAAGTCCCGCCCGTAACCTTCGATCGTGTTCGTCGACAGCCCGCGCTCAACCCGCAAAAAATCGAGAAACGAAACGATCGCCTGTTCCCACTGTCCTCCGTCCATCGTCGCTCCTCCGTTCGCCGTCAGAACGGCGGTGGAGCGTACGGCAGACCGACCGCCTCCGCCACGGCGGGATGACAGATCATCCTGCGATGGACGTTCACGCCCGAACGAAGCGCCGGATTGTCGCGGGCCGCGTCGGCGATTTCCTTGTCGGCCAGCTCCAGCACGTACGGGAGCGTCGCGTTCGTCAGCGCGAGCGTCGACGTACGCGGCACCGCTCCGGGGATGTTCGCCACCGCATAATGAACGACGCCGTGCTTGACGTAAACCGGATCGCGGTGCGTCGTCGCGCGGTCGACCGTCTCGACCGAACCGCCCTGGTCGACCGCGACGTCGACGATGACCGCACCCTTTTTCATCGAGCGGACCATCGCCTCGGTGACGAGCCGGGGCGCCCGCGCCCCCGGGACGAGCACGGCTCCGATCAGCAGGTCGGCGCGCCGGGCCGCCGCGGCGATATGGTGCGGATTCGACATCAGCGTCGTCACACGGCCGCCGAACACGTCGTCCAGATAACGCAACCGCTCGGCGCTCTTGTCGATCACCGTGACGCTCGCGCCCATGCCGACGGCGATTTTGGCCGCGTTTAGTCCGACGACGCCGCCGCCGACGATGACGACGTCCGCCGGCGGTACGCCGGGCACGCCGCCGAGCAGCACGCCGCGGCCGCCGCAAAACGCTTCGAGAAACTGCGCGCCGACCTGTACCGACATTCTGCCGGCCACTTCGCTCATCGGCGCAAGCAGCGGCAACGCGCCGGACGGAAGCTGAACCGTCTCGTACGCGACGCCGGTCACGCCGCTTTCGAGCATCGCCTTCGCCAGACGCGGCGCGGCCGCCAGATGCAGATATGCAAAAATTGTCATACCTCCTCGAAAATACCGGAATTCCTGTTCCAATGGTTCTTTCACTTTCACGACCAGATCCGCCTGCGACCAGACGTCGGCCGCGTCGGCGACGATCACCGCGCCTTCCCGGCGGTATGCCTCGTCCGAAAAACCGCTGCCTTCGCCCGCTCCGGCCTGAACGACGACGCGGTGGCCGGCCTTGGCCAACACGTGCGCCCCGGCCGGCGTGAGCGCGACGCGAAATTCGGAATCCTTCACTTCGCGGGGAACGCCGACCGTCACCTTTCTTGCCATGTACATCCCCCTTTCGGCGCGACGAACGCCTTAAAGCAGCGATTCCGCCGCGTCGACGTAAATTTCGGTTCCCGAAACGTGCCGCGACAAATCCGACGCCAGAAAAACGACGACGTCCGCAACCCGATCGGGAGACCCCGGTACGCCGGGCAACAGCCGCTCGGGCCGGACGATTTTCCACTTACTGGGGTAATCGCGCAGCTCGGGAACGGGATGCGTGCTTTCAGCGATGTTCGTTCGGATCCACCCCGGGCATATCGCGTTGACGCGAATGCGGTAGCGCGCCAGTTCGAACGCCGCCGTTTTCACAAACGCGACTTGGCCCGCTTTCGACGCGGCGTAAGCCGACAGGCCAGCGGCCGAAAACACGCGGGTACCGTTGATCGAACTCGTCACCGCGATGCTGCCGCCCGACTCTTTCATATACGGGATCACGTGTTTGACCGTCAAAAACGTTCCGGTCAGGTTGACCGCCAGTGTGGCGCTCCAGTCGGCGGCAGGCATCGTTTCCACCGGCGCCAATGTTCCGTTGACGCCGGCGTTGGCGAATACGAAATCGAGCCGGCCGAAACGGCGGACAGCCGCCTCGACCGCGCGTTGCACCTGTTCCTCGTTCGAAACATCGGCGACGGCCGAATCTACTTCCGCTCCGGCTTCGGCCAAATTTCTGCGGACGCCTTCGAGCCGTTGCGGTCGCACGTCAAGCAGAAACACCTTCGCACCTTCTTCTGCCAGCCGCTCGGCGGCTGCGCGGCCGATGCCGGACCCGCCGCCGGTGACGAGCGCCACACGCCCTTCCAGCAACCCCGCCCGGCTTCCGTTTTCCTTTTTGAAAAAGAACCCCGTATCCAAGCCTCGGGCGATACGGGGATCGTCACTTTCTCGATTGAGCATCGTCTTCGCCTCGATTTTCCCGGCAACGCCGGCAGATGCCGTGAAAATCAAGCCGGTGATCCAACACGGTAAAACCGTACTCCTCGGCTAGCCTTTCTTCCAGCGGTAACAGCCAATCGTCCATGATCTCGGTCATCGAGCCGCACCGGACGCAAATCAGATGATGATGATGATGGCCGCCGGTTTCGCCGCGAAGGTCGTACCGCGCCACGCCGTCTCCGAAATTCAGCTTTTCCACGACGTGCAGCTCGCTGAGAAGTTCGAGCGTCCGATATACCGTCGCCAAGCCGATGTCGGGGCTTTTTTCTTTCAGCAACAAAAACACGTCTTCGGCGCTCAGATGGTCTTCCTCGTGCTCGAGCAAAACCCGCACAGTCGCCTCGCGCTGCGGCGTCAGCTTGTAACCGTGCGCCTGCAGATGCTGCTTGATTTTTTCCAAGCGCGACTCCATGGCGCCCCCTCGTCCCCTGGCGGGCTCCGTCGGACTTGTCCGCCGAGCGTCGACGGCGGACGGACGGTCGGATTCGAAAAATGGCTGCATGGTTCCATTATAGGTTGTCCGGCGCAGCGAAGTCAATCCATCGTCCCCAGTCGACCGGCGATCGAAAGCGCCCTTTCGGCAAGCGCGGGCGACACGAATGTTTCCACGGCTGCCGCGACGAATACAAGCGCCGTCAACGCAGTGACCACGGCAGCGTATCGCGCGGTCCGGCGCGCCAGCCGACGGCCCTCGATCGCTTCTCCGGAGAACCGTCGCCGGATCACCGACGCTGCGAACGCCGTCGAAGCCGCGCACGTGAGCACCACGGCCGTCGACGCGATCAATTGCTGCGGCGCGACCGCCGCCAGCGCCGCCCAGCCGTCTGCCGTGCCGCGCGAGACGAGACAGACGATCGTAAAGCCGAGCAACGCCCCTTTTAAAAACACAACAAACCATGCGACCGGCAGGCCGACGACCGATAGGCCGGCCAGCGCGATGACGCCGATCCATTTCCAGTGCGCGAGGAACGCGTCCGCCAGCTCCTCCCGCACCGAACCGCCGCGGTCGGCGGTATCCGTTGAGGCGTAAGAGACCAAGGCCGTGCTTATCTGTTGGAAAGCCGCCTCCCGTTCGCCTGCCGGAAGCGATGCCGCACCTAGCGCGCCGAACAGCGTGCCGACCGAAAACAACACCAACGCAAAGACGGTAGGTCCGACCGATTTCGCCGCCAACACGCGCAGCCCCTTTTTCAGCATGCCTCGCAACAAAAGCTTATGCCGAAAAGCGGACAACCATACCCACCGACGACACCGCCGGGCTACGCTTCATGCGCGAATTTTTCCATATCGCCCGCCGCCGCCCGCTTCCGGTTCCAGCTTTCCTTCGCGCGCGGCGATAATCCGGGCGGCGACGGCCTCGCCGGCAACTTCCGCCAGTTCGCGCGGATCGGCGCGATGCAGCACGTCCATCTCGGTTCCAAACCGCGCGAGCAAACGCTCCAGCGTTTTCGCGCCGACGCCCGGTACGAACCGAAGCGGCACCTGCGCGATATACGGCGGACGATGCGCGGGAACATGCGGAACCTCCCGGTCCGCGATCGACCGGATACGGTCGAGCACGCCGCGCACCAGACGGTCGTTTCCGCAATGCGGGCACCGCTCGGTGAAAACGTCATCCGCGTCGAGAATGCGACCGCAGCCCGGGCAGAACGAACGGTAATATTTTCCAAGTCGCGGGTGAAGGCCGTAATTCGCCACAACACCGCGCCCGCATTCCCCGCGGAGGGCGCGCGCCACTTCGATGAACGTCGGCTCCGCCAGACGGAATACGTTGTACTCTCGGCCGATCGAGGCGGGCGAATGCGCGTCGGAATTCGTCAGAAACGGCACGTCGTCCAGTTCGGACAAATAGCCCGCCATCCGTGTGTCGGCGCTTAGGCCGAGCTCGACGGCGGACACACCTTCCGGATCGAGGAGCTGCGCCATTCGCGGCGCGCCGCTGCCGTAAAGCCCCTTGTGGGGCGTGAAAATATGCGCCGGGACAAACAGACCGCCGCGATCGAGGACCTCGCGTTGAAGTTCTCGCGCCGAGGCGCGGACGCGCTGGGAACTCAGCCGTACGTTGCGCATCCGCCGGGCCAGCCAGTCCGAAAACGACCGCATGTCCGCGACCGTCGGAAAAAACGCCAAGACGTGCACGGCACCGAACCCCGGATCTTTCACCTCGATCTCGCTGCCGAGCAAAAGGACGGTGCGACGGAAACGCACGCCCCCGCCAGGCAGCTCTTCCATCTCGCCGCAGTCCAGGCAGTCGGCGACGTCGTCGAGCACGTCCGGCGAATGGCAATCGATGACGCCGATCAGATCGATGCCTTTTCGTTCCGACGCTTCTTCGGCGATGCGGCGGAACGTCAGGTCGGCACTGGCGCTGATTTTGACCGGCCGACCCGAGGAGGTCCGGCCGATGTGTACGTGCAGATCGGCCGTATATTTCCGCAGCGGTTCCCGCTGTGTCTCGCACAAAGACCGCGACGCCCCTTTCCCCTTACAGGAACGATCCCGTCAGCCGGTACGCCTGCCAGGCAAGCACGGCCGTCACCGTTTTGGCGTCGCCGATCCGCCCTTCGCGGATCATCTGCTTGGCTTCGTCCAGCGTCACGGCGAAACAGTCGAGAAATTCGTCCTGATCGGGACGCGCGTCTCCCCGCGTAAGCCCTTCGGCGACGTATAGATGCAATATTTCGTCCGCAAACCCCGGCGACGTCGAAAACGAACAGAGATGGCGGATGTCGCGCGCCGTATAACCGGTTTCCTCCAGCAGCTCGCGCTTCGCGGCTTCCAGGGGATCCTCGCCGGGATCGAGCTTTCCGGCCGGAATTTCGACCTGGCTTCTTTCCAACGCCTTGCGGTATTGCTCGACGACGATCATCCGGTCGCCGTCTAGCGCCAACACCGCGACAGCGCCGGGATGGCGGACGATGTCGCGCGTCGCCCGCCGGCCATCGGGCAACAGAACGTGTTCGACATAGACAGAAATAAAATTACCTTCAAACACTTTTTCACGGCTTACCGTCGTTTCCTCATATTTCTTCCGATTCACCCACGGGCCCTCCATCATCGGCATCTCCGGTTTCGTTCTCCCCGTCGGACAGTCCCTCAGGCGACAAAAAAAGGACGGGAAATCCAGCCCGCCTGAAGTCGCGGTCGTTCGTCACGAAAACATCGGCGCCGCTTGCCATCGCCGTCGCCAGCTGAATCGCATCCGGCGTCTTCAGGCCGCATTCGACGCGCAGCTTTGCAGCGAGATCAGCGACGTCCGCGTCGACGGCTCGAAACTCCAGATTTCGGAAACCGCACAGCGCCATCCTGTACTGGTTCTGCACATTCCGATCCCCGCTCCGGTACGGACCGACCATCAGTTCCGCAATCGTCAGGGCGGACGTGACCGCCTTGACCTCTCCCCGCTCGATGCTCCGGAACATCGACAGCAAAAACCGCTCGTACGGAGACCCCTCGATCAGGTAAATGAAACAGTTCGAATCGACCGCGATTTTGCGGTAATGGTTCCACTTCAACCGCGGTCCGAGGCCGGAGACGGTTCCCATGCGGCATTCTCCTCAGCGACGTGCCCGCTCGCTCGATCGAACGACGTCCAGACGCGGCGGTTCAGCCGGTACAGCGTTTCGGTCAAATTTTTCTGCGGACGGACGACGATCGTCCCGTCCGCTGTGATTTCCCAGAGCAACCGATCGCCTTCTTCGATACCGGCGGTTTCGCGGATCATATGCGGAATAACGGTCTGACTTTTCTTCCCCACCCTACTCTGGTAGATGTCCATACCGACATCCCTCTTTTCTTGCGTTCTTTCTCGCATTTTCAACACTATTATACACTCTTTTGTTCTCCGTTTCCACTGTTCCCGGCTGATCGTCTGACTTCTTCGGCGATCGCCACCGCCCACCGCGCGGCCGCGACCAGCTCGGAGACGGCAATCTGTTCCTTCGTCGTGTGGATATTCTCGTATCCTACCGCAAGGTTAACGGTAGGAAAACCGTATCCGTTCAGAATATTGGCGTCGCTTCCGCCGCCGGTCTGAAACAGTTTCGGCGTGCGGCCGATGGCCCGTGCCGCCGCTGAAGCGTAGCGAACGACGGGAGCCGATTCGTCAAACCGAAACGACGGGAATACGATCTCGCTGACGAATTCCATCGTCGCACCGTGTTCCCGGGCGGCCTCCTCGCTGGCCGCCCGCATGGACGCGACCTGCTTTTCCAGTTTGTGGGGATCGAGGCTTCTCGCCTCCGCGTAGACGTCGACGCGTTCGCAGACGATATTCGTTTCGCCGCCTCCCTCGAACCGACCGACGTTGGCCGTCGTCTCGGCGTCGATGCGGCCGAGGCGCATACGGGCGACCGCCTTGCTGGCCACCTGGATGGCGCTGATGCCGTCTTCTGGATTGACGCCGGCGTGCGCCGCGCGGCCGATGAACGCAATGCGGATTTTAGCTTGCGACGGCGCTGCGACGGCGATGTCGCCGACTTTACCGTTCGAATCGAGCGCATAACCGAACTGCGCGTCGAGAAGCGACGGATCGAGCGCTTTAGCGCCGACGAGGCCGGACTCCTCGCCGACGGTTAAAAGCAGCTGAATCTGACCGTGCGGAATCGACCGCTCGCGCAACACGCGGACCATTTCTAACAACGCGGCGATACCAGCCTTGTCGTCGCTGCCGAGCACCGTCGTGCCGTCGCTGCGGATGTAGCCGTCGTCGTCCAGCCGCGGTCGGACGCTGCTGCCCGGCCTGACCGTATCCATATGACAGGCGAAAAAAATTTTCGGCACGGCCGGATCGGGATCCGTCGCCCGCAGCGTCGCGACCAGGTTGTTGGCGCCGTGGCCGGTCTTACGGGCGGCGTCGTCCTCGCGAACATCCAACCCGAGTTTTTCCAATTTGGCCTTCAACAATGAAGCAATCGGGCCTTCGCGTCCGGATTCGCTGTCGACGCGAACCAGCTCCAAAAACTCCTCGACGAGACGCTTTTCGTCAATCATCCGGCATCGGCGTCCTCCTCAATATAATTGGGTGTCGGGACCGAAACTTTCCAAATTCTCTTTAACCCTTTGTAAAAATCTCCCACATATGACGCCGTCCAAAATCCGGTGGTCGAGCGACAAACACAGGTTGACCATCGACCGGACGGCGATCATGTCGTTGATCACGACCGGTCGCTTGACGATCGACTCGAACGTCAAAATCGCCGCCTGCGGGTAATTGATGATCGGATAGGACAGAATGGATCCGAACGAGCCGGTATTGTTGACGGTAAACGTCCCGCCCTGCATGTCTTCCAGCGTCAGTTTGCCGCTTCGGGCCTTTTTCGTCAAAATGTCGATCTCGCGAGCGAGCCCGGCGATGTTTTTTTGGTCGGCGTTCTTGATGACCGGCGTCAGCACGGCGTCTTCCGTCCCGACGGCGAGCGAAATGTTGATGTCGCGCTTGACGATGATCTTGTCCGTCGCCCAGACGGAATTGATGATCGGGTAATCCTTGATCGCGTTGACGACGGCTTTGAGCACGAACGCCAGATAGGTCAGATTGATGCCTTCTTGCCGGTAAAATTCCTCTTTCAGTTTGTTACGCAAAAGGACGAGATTGGTGACGTCGACTTCGATCATCGTCCAGGCATGCGGAATTTCCGCCACGCTCTGACGCATCCGGCTGGCGATCAGGTTGCGCATCGGCGTGACGTCGATGAACGTTTCGCCCCGGCCGGTATCGTCATGTCCCTCGATCTCGATGCGCGGCGTCGGCGGATGCTCGACCAGATGCAAGCCCGACGTCCGGACGGGCACTTTCGGCATTTCCGCTATTGAATAAGGCTGTGCGTCGCCGGCCGTTTTGTCCGAGACAGCAGAAGCGGTCGAATCGGCCGGGCCGGAACGACCGTTTGCCGATGCCTGCCCGAGATGACGGCCTTCGGCGATATACCGCTCGACATCCTTACGCGTCACCCGGCCGCCGAGCCCCGTACCCGGAACGCGGGTCAGATCGACTCCGTACTTCGCCGCAAGCTTCAACACCGCCGGCGAGTAACGCGCCCGCATGTCCACACCGTCTCTTCGTCCAAGTCCGCCGCCTTCCGCTGCAGCCGCGGCGGTTCGGAACGATTCTTCGCCGTCAAGCGCGGCGGAACGGCCGGGAATGTTAGGGGAGGCCGAATCGGCCTGTTCCTCCGCTATGACGCAGATCGGTTCGCCGACCGCGGCCTGTCGGCCCTCCGGAACGAGAATCTCGACCAACACGCCGGCGACCGGCGACGGCATCTCGACGTTGACCTTGTCCGTAAACAACTCGCAGATCGGTTCATATGCCTCGACGCGGTCGCCCGGGCGCTTTAGCCACTTGGCGACGGTCGCCGAGACGATCGTTTCCGCCAAATGCGGGACGACAATCGGCGTTGTTTTTACGTCCGTCATATCGTATCATCATTCCCTTCAATAGCGAGCCAAATCCCGAATTGCGTCCGCTACCTTGTCCGGGTTGAGCAAGAAAAACGACTCGGCGACCGGATTGATCGCCACGGCCGGTACGTCCGGCGGACACAATCGGCGTATCGGCGCGTCGAGTTCGTCGAATGCTTCCTCGGCGATCAACGCCGCGATTTCGGCGCCGACGCCGCCGGTTTTGTTGTCTTCGTGGACGATCAGCACTTTTCCGGTTTTCGCCGTCGCTTCCAGGATCGCCTCGCGGTCGAGCGGTTGAAGCGTGCGCAGGTCGAGCACGTGGACGTCGACGCCCTCTTTCGCGAGGACGTCCGCCGCTTTCAGGGCGTAATGGACTGTCATCCCATAGGTGATCACCGTGACGTCCGTTCCTTCCCGCTTGACGTCGGCTTTGCCGATCGGCACCTCGTAATCGTGGTCCGGCACTTCGTCGGAAACGGACAAATAGCACTTTTTGTGTTCGAAATAGAGCACGGGATCGTCGTCGCGAACGGCCGCCTTCAGCAATCCTTTGGCGTCGAACGCCGTCGAAGGAGCGACGATCTTTAAGCCGGGCGTGCCGAAAAACACCGACTCCGGACATTGCGAATGGTATAGCGAACCGCCGCCGGTCGCGCCGTACGGCGCGCGGATGACGACGGGACAGCTCCAATCGTTGTTGGAACGATAACGGATTTTCGCCGCCTCGCTGATGATCTGGTTGGCGGCCGGAAAAATGAAATCCGCGAATTGCATTTCCGCGATCGGCCTAAGGCCGTACATCGCCGCCCCGATCGCCACGCCGACGATCGCCGATTCCGACAGCGGCGTGTCGAGAACGCGGTCTTCACCGAACAGGTCGCGCAATCCCTTCGTCGCGTTCAGCACGCCCCCTTTGCCGACGTCTTCGCCGAGCACGAAGACGCGCGGGTCGCGCTCCATCTCTTCCCGCATCGCGGAGCGAATGCCTTCCAGATAGGTGATGACCGGCATCGGGATCTCCTCTTCTCCTCATTCCGCATAAACGTGTTTCATTCCGCATAGACGTGGCGCAACGTATCTTCCGGGCGCGGATACGGCGCGCGGTCGGCGTATTGCGTCGCCTCGTCGACGACAGCGCGCGCTTCGGCGAGCAACGCCTGCTCTTTTTCGTCGTTCCAGAGACCGCATTCCGTCAAATACCGTCGGAATTGGACAATACCGTCGCGGGCGCGGTGTTCGTCGATCTCTTCGCGTGTGCGGTAGAGAAGATCGTCGTCAGCCGTCGAATGAGGCGCAAGCCGGTACGTCATCACTTCGACGAGCGTCGGCCCTTCCCCCGCGATCGCCCGTTCGCGCGCTTCGCGGACGACGCGGTAAACTTCGAGCGCGTCGTTGCCGTCCACCCGTACGCCTGTAAAACCGTAACCGACCGCCCGGTCCGCGATACGCGCCCTTCCGACCTGTTTCGAATACGGCACCGAAATCGCATATTGATTGTTTTCGCAGAAGAAAATCACCGGCAGTCGATGAACGCCGGCAAAATTGCATCCTTCATGAAAATCGCCCTGATTGCTCGCCCCTTCGCCGAAACTGACGAACGCGACGAGCTCGTCCCCGCGCATCCGCGCGGCAAGCGCGACGCCGACCGCATGGGGAACCTGCGTGCCGACCGGACTCGAACCGGTCACGATCCGAAGCCGCCTGCAGCCGAAATGGCCGGGCATTTGCCGGCCTCCGCTGTTCGGGTCTTCGGCCTTCGCGAACAGGGCGAGCATCAGTTCCCGCACCGTCATGCCGACGGCCAACACGAAAGCATAATCCCGATAATACGGTAAAAACCAGTCGCGCTCCCGGTCGAGCGCGAACGCCGCCGCGACTTGGGCGGCTTCCTGGCCGATCCCCGATATATGAAACGGCACCTTGCCGGCGCGTTGCAACAGATGGGCGCGTTCGTCGTACAGACGAGCCAGCACCATCGTTCTATACATGGACAGCACCTGCTCGTCCGTCAGCCCCGTCGCCCGGTGGCGCAACAGTCGCTGGTCGATGGACAAGCCATCCACCCCCATCTCCCTATTTCGGCACTTCACTATCATAGCACAACGGAATTAGGCAAGAAACCGCCGACGGCCGCCACGGGCGGGACCCGGGAAATGCCGGCCGAGGGCTCCTGACGAACGGCTATAAATGGATCGCGCGCCCGTCGATTGTCCACATCGCCTCGGCCAGCGCCTCGGAAAACGACGGGTGCGGGCGGACGGCATAGCCGATCTCCCAGGGCGTCGCGTCGAGCCATTTCGCCAAAGACGCTTCCGCGATCAGCTCGGACGCCGCCGGGCCGACCGCGTGAACACCGAGCAGATCGCCGCTGTCGGCGTCGGCGATCGCTTTGACAAAGCCGCCGGATTCGCCGTGGGCGAGCGCCTTGCCGAGCGCCGCGAACGGAAACCGGCCGACCCGGACGTTCCGGCCGGACTCCCGCGCCTGGCGCTCCGTCATGCCGACGGCGGCCACTTCCGGCCTGCCGTATACGCAGCGCGGAACGCGGAGCCAATCTACCGGCAACGGGTCGAGCCCGGCCATGTGATCGACCGCGACGATCGCCGCGTGCGACGCCGCATGCGCCAGTTGCGGGCCTAAAACCACGTCGCCGACCGCATAGACGCGCGGATCGGCTGTCCGCATGAATCCGTCGGTTTCGATGCGGCCGTCGCGAATTTTAACCTGGGTATGGTGCAGGCCGATGCCGTCGAGATTGGCCTGCCGACCGACGCAGACAAGCATCCGATCGGCCGCGACGTCCGTGCGGGAGCCGCCGGCCCCGCGGACGACGATGCGTACGCCTTCGTCCGTTACGTCGAGCGTCTCCGGCAACAGTTCGGCGTTCAGCAGCAGACGGACGCCGCGCTTACGGAACTGCCTTGCCAGTTCCGCGGAAACGTCCTCGTCTTCCGTCGGCAAAAGCCTGTCGGCGATTTCGACGATCGTCACCGGCACGCCGAAATCGCTCAACATCGAAGCCCATTCGACGCCGATCGCTCCGCCGCCGACGATCAGAACAGAGGAGGGCAGCCGGTCCATTTTCAGCGCGTCGTCGCTCGTCAAAATGCGGATACCGTCCGGTTCGAGGCCGGAAATCGTTTTCGGCCTCGCCCCCGTCGCGATAACCAGCCTCCTCGGAACGAGCGTTTCGACCGATCCGTCCTCCCGCTCCACCGCGACGTCACCGCCGAGCGGCGCGAAAATCGACGGGCCGGCCAAGCGCCCGGTCCCCCGATAGACGTCGACCGCATGTTTGCGCATCAAAGCGTTCAGCCCGCCGTGAAGGCGCTCGACGATTTCCGTCGCGCGGGCGACCGCCCGCCCGAAATCGAAGGACACATCCGACACCGAAACGCCGAACGTCTCGGCCGTACGCACGAGCGCATACACTTCCGCCGCCCGCAGCAACGCCTTGGTCGGAATGCAACCGCGATGCAGACACGTTCCGCCGAGCTTGTCCTTTTCCACCAATGCTGTCTTCATCCCGAGCATCGAAGCGCGCACAGCGGCAACATAGCCGCCGACGCCTCCGCCGAGGACGACCAGATCGTATTCATGCCGCGATTCCGTCATGTTCGTTTGCCCCCGTCGGCGAAACTTGATACGATGAAAATCAAAAGTCGGCAAAAACAATAAAACCGAAAAGAGGTCATGATGCCCGATGAACCTGAAGGCAAAAACCGCTCGCCTGGCCGCCGTCCTGGTGCTCGTCGCCGCCGGCTGGCTGGCCACTTATGGTTTTTTGCTCGCCAAAAACGCCGTGTTCGACTGGATCGCGTCGGTCGGCAGCGGCGAACGGCCCGATCCCCTTTTGTACGTGCGGTTTGTCGGCGGCCTCGCCCTGTTCGGGCTCGGCGTCGGCTTTATTGCCGGCTGGGTCGCATATCGCGACCGGAAACGCCGATACCGGCCGACCTCGTTCCGACATCCTCCGGAATGACGGACGCCGTTGCATGGAAAACCGCGAACGACGCGAATCCCGTTTTTCCCGACGGAACTTCCTTGCCGTCGCGGAGATGGTCGTGCATGAACCGGGAACCGATCGCGGTCGCCGCCGTCAACAAAATCGCAAGAAGGACAAACAGCGCCGGTTTGCCGATTTTTTTCAGGAAAAGGCCCGCTCTCTTCCACCATCCCGGCTTCAGCGCGGCTCCCCAGCCGACATACTGCCCGCGCTCCGCCGACGCGAGCTCATACAGTTCGCGGACGACGGCGTTCAGCGTGTCGAGATCGAGGCGGTGCTTTTTGCAGACGACCAGCTGGTAGGCCGCTTCATCCCCTGCCTGCCTCCCTTCGTCTGCACGGTCGACCCTCCCGAATTCCACCTCGCGATATCCCGAACGGCGGACCGATTCCAAGCAGCTGAGCATGGAGGCTTCCGAAGGAAACCGCATCCGGTGCGACACGACTCGCGCGGCGGCGGTATCGCCCCTCGCCTGCAGCGACTCGAGAATGACGGCGTTGCGGATCAGATGCCTTTCCAGTTCGTTGGGTTCTAAATATTTATAAAAACCCCACTCTTCGTCTGGGCGACAAATGGAATGCACCCGCCAGCCGGCCAGAGCCCGATCGATCGCTGCGGCCGTTTCCGCAAAACCTTCGCAATCGCGAGCGTAAAAATAGTACTCGAGCCGCGACTCCGTATTCAGCCTCGCGACGTATACCGCGCCGTGCCGCCGCTCCAGAAATTCTTCCAGCCCCCGTTCGAACCGAACGATGCGTGAGACGAGCGCGGCCTTGCCGGTCGTACGGTCCGACGTTCCGTATGTATTGACGGTCACCGCCACCAGCCAGGGGCGTTCCGGGTCCGCCGTACGGCGCATCCAGGAAGTGTCCAGCAAAATCCACATGCGCTCCCGGTCGGTTTTTCGCTCGAAAAAGTTCCACTCGTGCGGATACGCCATCGGTCCGGTATCCTCCGTCGCGTGATGCGCCAAACGGGTCTGCCCCAAACGTACCATGTCGGCGGGAAAATGTAAAGCGCACAAAAAAAGAGCCGCGCCCGACGCGCGGCCGAACGGGCCCGGCAATCCGTCACGACACCATATGCTCCAGGCGCAGTTTGTCCGCGATCATCGCGATGAACTCCGAATTCGTCGGCTTCGACTTCGCCGCGCTGACTGTGTAGCCGAACAGATGGCTGATCGAGTCGATGTTGCCGCGCGTCCAGGCGACCTCGATCGCGTGGCGGATCGCCCGCTCGACGCGCGACGGCGTCGTTTTATATTTTTGTGCGATCGACGGATACAGTGTTTTTGTGATGGATCCTAAAATTTCAATATCATGGTAAACCATGGTGATTGCATCGCGCAAATACTGGTAGCCCTTGATGTGAGCAGGTACGCCGAGTTCATGGATGATGTGGGTGATGTTGATGTCGAGGCTCCGGTTGCGCTGAACGGCAGGCGGCTTGCCGATAGATCCAGCGGCCGGGGCGTTGCGGACGATCGGAGACGGCGAACCGAGCGAGACAAGCTCGCGGATACGCTGCACGAGCAAATCCATGTCGAACGGCTTGAGAATGTAATACGAAGCGCCGAGCTGAACCGCCTTTTGGGTGGCGTTTTCCTGCCCGAACGCCGTCAGCATGATGATTTTCGGCAAACGGCCCGGATGCGCCCGGCGAAGTTCCTCCAGCACGCCCAGTCCGTCGAGATGCGGCATGATGATGTCTAAAACAAGCACATCGGGAAAACGGTCGGCCGTCTCGAAATAGCGGACGACCTCTTGACCGTTGCGGCATACCCCGACGACCGTCATGTCGGGTTGTTGTTCGATCCATTCCGATAAAAGATGGATAAATTCCTGGTTGTCGTCGGCGAGCAAAATCCGGATGTTGTCCACGAACGTACCTCCTGTTCCATGTCCGTCGTTCCTCCTATCTGGTATTCGACGGCTTCGCAAGAAATCCTTCTATCGGGAATAAAAATTTTTCTTTCCTTTTTCGACAAAAAAGCGACATCCCGGGACATCGCGCGTACCCGGAGATGTCGAAACGTGTCGAACCGGTTCGAACTTCATCCCGCCTTTTTCTGAACGTTCGGCTCCAGCACAAGGCCTGCGTCGCGCAGCATCCATTCGATCAGGCAACCGTAACCGGTCGTCGGATCGCTGACCAGGACGTGCGTCACGGCGCCGACGAGTTTTCCGTTCTGAACGATCGGACTTCCGCTCATGCCCTGGACGATGCCGCCGGTTTTTTCGATGAGGCGCGGATCGGTGACGCGGACGACGAGTCCTTTCGGCCCGGGTGTCTGCTGGCGGGCGACATGGACGATCTCGATGCCGAACTTCTCGACTTTCTGGCCGTCGATCACCGTCCACATTTCGGCAGGACCTTTCTGAACCTCGTCGGCAAACGCGACCGGCATCGGCTCGCGGAGGAAAGCCGTAGAAGGAAATTCAATTATTCTCCCGAAAATTCCGAATGCTGTATTTTTCTCGATCGTCCCGATGACTTTGCCCTCATCGGGCAACACCGCATGTTTCTCGCCGGGCTCCCCGTTTCGGCTGCGCGCGATTGAAGTCACCGTCGCCGCGACGATCTCTCCTTTTCCGACCACGATCGGCGTCCGCGTGTCCGTGTCGGTGACGACGTGGCCGAGCGCGCCGTAAATGCGGAAATCCGGGGAGTAAAACGTCAGCGTTCCGACGCCGGCTGCCGTATCACGAATATAAAGGCCGAGCCGGTAGGCTCGGTCGGCGGCGTCGTATTCCGGCCGAACCGGAACGTCGAGCCATTCGCCGCCGCGCAGCACGGTCAATACGACCGGCCTGCCCGCCTGACCGGCCGCCTCGACGCGGGGAGCGACCTCGGAAACGTCGGCCACCGGTTTGCCGTCGATGCGTACGATCAGGTCGCCGATCTGAATGTTGGCTCGTTCGCCGGGGGATACTCTTTGTTGACCGGATCCGACAAATGAATGATGCCCAACGACGAGAACGCCAGCCGATTTCATGCGGACGCCGATCGTCTGGCCGCCGGGAACGACTTTCAGTTCGGGAACCGGACGAACGTCCGGCATGCGGAGCGCGGCGTGCGTACGCAGAGACGGAACACACCCAAACCATACAATGATCGTGCATAAGATCCAAAAAAAGGTCTGACGTCTGCGGACGGGGTTCACCAGCTTCACGCTCCCTTCGCGGTGTTCGGCTTCCCGCCGGGTAAGCGGGGCGCCACGCGTAAGATTAAGTTAACCCCGTCCCAACGCTTTTATGATCGCAGTCTTTTTGCGTTCTGCCAGTGCGAGCATTTCCCGCGCATGACTGGCCGTCGTCTCCGTAATTTCGACTCCGCCGAGCATGCGGGCCAGTTCGCGGACGCGACCGGTTTCGTCGAGCTCCTCGACCTCGGTGAACGTACGCGAGCCGTCCGTCCGCTTGCGGACGGCGTACTGGGCGTCCGCCATGCAGGCGACCTGCGGTAGGTGCGTGACGGCAAACACCTGGCGGTCGCGCGCAAGGGAAGCCATTTTTTCCGCGATCGCCTGAGCCGCCCGTCCGCTGACGCCGGTATCGATCTCATCGAACACGAGTACAGGCACTCGGTCACAGCGGGCGAACACCGTTTTGAGCGCCAGCATGACGCGCGACAGTTCGCCGCCGGAAGCGATGCGCGCGAGCGGCTTCGGCGGTTCCCCCGGATTGGCGGAAATAAGAAATTCCACGCTATCCCGGCCGGTCGGCCCGAACGGTTCGCCGCTTTCCTGCGACTCGACGCGGACGCAAAAACGCGTCCCCTCCATCTGAAGGTCGCCCAGCTCCCGCTCGACGTCGCGCTCCAGCCTGCGCGCAGCTTCCCGGCGTAACGCGCTGAGTTTGTCGGCCGCTTCTTCCAGATCGCGGGAGGTCGATTCGGTTTCTTTCCGCAACCGCTCCAGTTCTTCGTCATGATGTTCGATTTTGTTGAGTTTCGATTTGATGTCTTCGTAATAGTCGAGAATGTTTTCCACCGTCGTGCCGTATTTCCGGCGAAGCGCGTGCAAGGTGTCGAGACGGCGTTCGACGCGTTCGAGCCGTTCGGGATTGAACTCGATGCGGTCGCGGTAATCGCGCAGTTGGAGAGCAACTTCTTCCAGATGGTAATAGGCCGAACGGATCTGTTCGACGAGCGGGCCGAGCGCCTGCGGATCGAATCGCGCCGCGTCTTCCAGCTTGTCCGCCGCAAGGCCGACGGCGGCCAAACCGCGGTCCGAGGCGTACAGCAACCCGAACGCATCGCTCACCGCCTGAAACAACCGCTCGGCGTTGGCCAAACGGCGCCGTTCTGCCTCGAGCGATTCTTCCTCGCCGGGTTTGAGACGGGCTGCCTCGATCTCCGAAATTTGGAAGCGGTACAGGTCGGCCATCTGCAGCGCCCGGCGCATCGCCTCTTCAAGCTCCCTCCGCTCCTTGCGCAACGCCTGAAAACGGGCGTACAACTCTGCGTACCGTCCCAGCGCGTCGCCGACCGGTTTTCCTCCGAACGCGTCCAGCCAAGCCAGATGCGTTTCCGGCCGCACAAGCGACTGAAATTCGTGCTGGCCGTGGATGTTGATGAGGCACTCGCCCAATTCGCGGAGCGTCGAGAGATTTACGAGTCGGCCGTTGACACGGCAAACGCTTTTGCCGGTTGCGGTCAGTTCCCGCCGAACGACGAGCGGTTCGCCGGGATCTCCGTCTAAACCGTAACGGCGACACACGTCGCGCGCCGGGTGATCTTCCTCCAGGTCGAACAACGCCTCGATTTCTGCCTTCTCGCTTCCGTGCCGGACGAAATCGGCCGAACCGCGTGCGCCCGCGACGAGCGACAGCGCGTCGACAACGATCGATTTGCCGGCTCCGGTCTCGCCGGTCAACGCGACGAACCCCCGTCTGAAACAGATGCGGGCTTCCTCCACGACGGCCAAATGACGAATGCAAAGTTCGGTCAACATCACGGCGTCCTCTCCATCAGGCCGAGGATCCGATCAACGACTTCCGAGGCCTGCTTTTTGGTCCGACAAACGATCAGTACGGTGTCATCCCCGCACACCGTGCCGACGATTTGCGGCCATTCCAGCCCGTCGATCAGGGCGCCGACGGCGTTGGCGGTTCCCGGCAGACATTTCATGACGACCAGGTGTTCCGCACGGTCGATGCGGACGAAATGGTCCGCCAGCGATCGCTTCAGCCGCTCGACAGGGTGAAACCTCGGCTCCGGCGGAAGGGCGTATTTGTAACGTCCGTCGTTAAGCGGTACTTTGATCAAATGCAGTTCTTTCATGTCGCGGGAGACCGTCGCCTGGGTGACGCGGAAGCCGGACTCCCACAGCGCGCGGACGAGCTGCTCCTGCGTCTCGATTTCCCGCGTGGCGACGAGTTCGCGTATTTTCATCTGGCGCAAACTTTTACCCACGCTATCCGCCTCCTTGCGGCGCCGCCGTCGCCCGGGCCGAAGACGGCTAGCGATCCAGCTCGAACCGCACCGTCCGCACGGTCCGGGACTCCGGATCGACGTACAACACGCCGTCGGCGTCGTCGTACAAGAGCGCGTAGACCAACAAATGGTCGCGCACCGAACTTCCCGTCCATTCCATCGGCTTGCGCGGGCGTGCGATGCGCACGACGAACGTCTCGTCGTCTTTGCGCGCGACGGCGTCGATAAACAGACGGCTGGAAAGCGACTGCCCGCCGGCGTCGATATGGATCGGCACTTTGCGCTTGCCGGCGACGATCTCGTATCCGTGCTCCCGCAACAAACCGAGCGCCGTCTCGTCGGAAACGGCCGGTTCCTCATCCGTCGGAACTGGATGTTCCGACGCATCCGACAGCCTGCGCTTCAACCCGAAGTATGCCCAGATTCCAAGCCCGATCAAGATCCCCCACACGACATAGATATCCCCGCCCCGCATCTCGACCCCTCCCGCCTACGAACCGTTCGCCAACGCTCGCCACGCCTCCCCGACGACGGACGCGATCCGTTCCCCATGCGGCGGCGTCCGCACGCCGGGATCCGCTCGGTCTTTCGTCCAGTACGCCAAAAATTCGATGTTCCCGTCTCCTCCAGTAATCGGTGAAAAGGTCAGACCTTTGAGAAAAAATCCGACATCTTCCGCCTGTGCAAGCACTTTCTCCAATATTTCTACATGTACCCTGGCGTCGCGGACGACGCCCGACTTGCCGACGGAGCCGCGGCCGGCCTCGAACTGCGGCTTGACGAGCGCTACGGCCTCGCCGGAATCCTTCAGTACCTCGGCGAGCGGCGGCAATATCAACCGGAGCGAGATGAACGACACGTCGACCGTGCCGAAATCCGGCCTCGGGCCGGAGAAATCCTCGGGTTTGGCATACCGGAAATTCGTCCGCTCCATGACGCGGACGCGCGGGTCGTTCCTGAGCGACCAGTCCAATTGGTTGTAGCCGACATCGACGGCATAAACGAAAACCGCACCATGCTTCAGCGCGCAGTCGGTGAATCCGCCGGTCGACGCACCGACGTCGATCACGACGCGTCCCGTTAGATCGATGCCGAATTCGCGCAGCGCCTTCTCCAATTTCAAACCGCCCCTGCCGACGTACGGATGCGGCTCGCCGCGGACGGTAATGGAGGCGTCGCGAGGCACGCGGACGCCCGGCTTTTCCGCGCGCTGGCCGTCGACAAAGACGATGCCGGCCATCACGGCCGCTTTCGCTTTTTCCCGCGTCGAAAACCATCCGCCTTGCACCAACAACACGTCCAGACGTTCTTTCGACGCGCCCATCGCCGACACCCGTCGTAAAACGCCTTAGCCCCGCGATCGGACCGGACGCCCGCCGACTGCCCGAAGCACGGTTTCCACGATGCGATCGACCGTCAAACCGACTTCCGCGCGCTGCTCTGCTATCGAGCCGTGATCAACGAATCGATCCGGCACGGCGATGGAGCGGACGCGCGTCGTCCACAGCTCGCGGTCGGCCAAAAATTCGAGCACCGCCGACCCGAAGCCTCCCAGCCGAACGCCTTCCTCGACCGCAATGATCTCCATCCCGCGTTCGGCCAACTCCATCAGCATCGCTTCATCGAGCGGTTTCAGAAACCGCGCGTTGATGACTTCCGCCGTGACGCCCTGTCGCTCCAGCCGCTCGGCCGCTTCAAGCGCAAGCGCCACCATCGGCCCGACAGCCAGAATCGCGACATCGCGGCCCGTCCGCAGCCGTTCCCAACTTCCGATCGGGATCGGTTTCAACTCCGCATCAAGCGGGACGCCGACGCCCTGCGCCCGCGGATACCGCACCGCGATCGGGCCCGCGTCATATGCGAGCGCCGTTTTCAGCATGTGACGCAGTTCGTTTTCGTCTTTCGGCATCATGAGCACCATGTTCGGCATGCTCCGCAAAAAGGCGATGTCGAACAGCCCCTGGTGCGTGTCGCCGTCGGCGCCGACGAGTCCGGCGCGGTCGATCGCGAACACGACGTTCGCGTTTTGCCGGCAAATGTCGTGAAGCACCTGATCGTATGCCCTCTGCAGGAAAGTCGAATAGACGGCAAACACCGGCTTCATGCCCGAAAGCGCCAGCGCAGCGCACATCGTCGCCGCGTGCTGTTCGGCGATGCCGACGTCGAACATGCGACCGGGATAGGCGCGGGCGAAAAGTTCGAGCCCGGAACCTTTCGGCATGGCAGGCGTCACCGCCACGATTCGGCTGTCGTCTCTGGCGAGTTCGACGAGCGTTTTACCGAACACGTCGGTATAAGTCGGCGGACCTTCGGTTTTCAGCACTTCGCCGGATTCGATTTTGTAGGGGCCGAGACCGTGCCAAGTATGGGAATCCGCCTCGGCGGGCTGATAGCCTTTTCCTTTGACGGTCACGACGTGGACGAGTACGGGGCCCTTGATCTGATCGGCGATCTGATCGGCGCGGCGGAGCGTATCGATCAGAAGCGGCAAATCGTGCCCGTCGACCGGACCGATGTACCGGTAGCCGAGTTCCTCGAACAGGATGCCGTTCATGACGAGGTATTTCAGGCTGTCTTTCAGCCGTTCGGCCGATCGAGCCAACCGTCCGCCGATGGCGGGAATTTTACGCAGTAGATATTCGACTTCTTCCTTGGCTTTCAAGTAATGCCGGTCGGACCGGATACGGCTCAAATAATTGTGGAGAGCCCCGACGTTCGGTGCAATCGACATTTCGTTGTCGTTGAGCACGACCATCAATTTCTTGCGCTCATGGCCAATATGATTCAGCGCCTCCAGCGCCATCCCGCCCGTCAGCGCGCCGTCGCCGACGATCGCGACGATGCGATAATGGTCGCCCTGCAAATCGCGCGCGATAGCCATCCCCATCGCGGCGGACAGCGCCGTGCTGCTGTGCCCGGCTTCCCAGACGTCGTGAACGCTTTCCGCACGTTTGATAAATCCGCTCAAGCCTTTGTATTTCCGCAACGTGTCGAACCGGTGCTTGCGGCCGGTCAACACTTTGTGCACGTAGGACTGGTGACCGACGTCGAAAATGATCTTGTCGCGCGGACTGTCGAACAAATAATGAAGCGCGATCGTCAGTTCGACGACGCCGAGATTGGGCGCCAGATGCCCGCCGGTGACCGACAGTTTCTCGATCAAAAAACGGCGGATTTCAGCGGCCAGCGCCTTCATTTCTTCGATCGACAACGTTTTCAGATCTTTGGGATCGTCGATTCGCTCCAAAATCATCGCCGCGTCCCCCGCTTGCGGGAATGCCTGCCGGCAGGCCGGAACAGCCGGACGCCGAGCCGCCGTTCCACCATGTAAAGACATTTGCCCATCCCGAGCACGATCGGGACGGCATGCCGAATTGCAAGCGATTTGCCGAGCGCCTTGCCGCCCACCGTCAACCCCGAGATAAAACCGGACACCAGAACACCGGCCGCCGCCTGCCACGCGCCTCCCAAGCCGGCCGACGCTGCAATCCCGGCGGCGACCGTAGCTCCGGCGGCCCCGCTGACGATACCGCATATGTCGCCGACGACATCGCTGCAAAAATTGGAAACGCGATCGGCGCGTCGGACGATACCGATCGCTTCCCGAGCACCCCGGACGCGCTCAGACGCCATCGCGCGGTATGGAGTCTCTTCGGCGGTCGCCGCGGCGAGCCCGAGAATATCAAAAAAAACGCCGACCAGGATGATGACCGCCACGACCGCCACGCCGAGAAACCAAGGCATCCCGTACAGCAGCGCCGACGAAGTGACGGAAAAACCCGAGGCCAGCGCGAACGACACGAAAAAGATCGCGATGCTCCAGCGTATGTTCGGTCTTAGCGCCAATCCCGAACTCCCCGTTTCCTCGACCTGATCTTGACCTGATGATGTAAACCAGCGCATCGCAGTATGCGGGCCGATGCGTCGCGCCCCTTAGAGCCGGATGGCAGCTCTCCGGGTAAACGCTGTGGCTTAGGTCCAGTAGGGTTTCCCAAGCGGGACACCCGGACGTCGCCGTCCGGGCGGTTTCCCTTTACGCCCGCCTTGACGCGTCGCCGCTGGTCAGACTGGATTGCCACTTAGGCCACACTTTAATCCCCGGAAAACCTCACGCGTCGGTGAACAGTCTAGGGGCTTTCCCCGACGGCTCCGGTCGATCCTTAGCCTCTTTTGCGGAAACGGGTTTCAAGCCGAACCTGACGATCCGTTCCGCGGCCGCCGGAACGTTCGTCTCTTCGCTAAAAAGGCCATCCCCACCGTCCCGCTCAAGGCAGGCTACGCTGCGTCCCGACTCCCGCGACGCGCGCCGAACGCGACGGCGCGAAAGCCGTTACCGCAGGTTTTACCCCAAACGCCGCTTACGGCTCGCAACCGCCGGCCGTTCGGGGCCTCCGCGGCGGGAGGGTCAACGCCCGCATGCCGTTGCGGATCGCCCGCCCGCCTTCACTCCCTGCACCGACCCCCGACTGGGCGTCGAAAGCCGGCACAAGGAACTTCATCGATGTGCCCTTCGGCGAATTTTTAGGCTCGCCCTCGGGATCGCCGTGCCGACTAGAATACTGCGCCATCCGGCACGATGCAGCAACATTATAGCATAACGCCGGCCCACCTACAATGTAACAAACCTTCTTAAAAGGATCTATTTACCAAAAAATCCGCTATCTCCAAAAGCCGTTGCGGACGCGGCAAACCCGCTTCCAGCAAAGCTCGCTTGCCCGATTCGGTCAGTTCCGACACTTTCGCCTGCGCCGCTTCTATGCCGACGAAACCGGGATAACCCGGTCGCGTGCCGTCGGCGTCCAAAATATCGTCGCGGATCTGAAACGCAAGCCCGATGGCCTCTCCAAAACGCGACAGCCGCTCCAGCTGTTCGGCCGATGCGCCGCCGAGGCGCCCGCCGGAGCGGATCGAACAGACGATCAGTTTGGCCGTCTTGCGCGTGTGTACGACTTCCAAATCCTCCGCCGAACGGATCTCGTCCTCGTGCCGGATGTCCGACGCCTGGCCGCCGACCATGCCGTCTGGACCGGCCATCGCCGCGACGTCCTCGACGACGGCAAGCGCTACGTCTGCCGGCACGCCGAGATGGACGATCCGCGCAAGTACATAGAAGGCGTGAGTCAAAAGCGCGTCGCCGGCCAAAATCGCCATCGCCTCGCCGAACACACGATGGTTCGTCGGCCGACCGCGGCGGAAATCGTCGTCGTCCATCGCCGGCAAATCGTCATGAATCAGCGAATACGTATGAATCATCTCGATCGCGCATCCGACGGCCAGCGCGGCTTCCGCCACCTGCGGCGACTCATCGAGCGCTTCCGCCGCTGCCAGCGTCAACAGCGGGCGAAGCCGTTTACCCCCCGAAAACAGCGAATATTCCATCGCTTCGCGCAAATGTCTCGGAATACACCATTCCCGGGGAAACACCTGTTTCAGCCCTTCTTCAATCATGGCCATGCGTTCGCGGACATATTCCGCAAACGGAACCGCCGACACCGTCACTCCGCATCCCCCTTGCCTTGGAACGGATCGAACGGCTTGCGGACGAGTCCGGCTTCCGTCTCAACCAACAGCTCGATCCGGCGTTCGGCTTCGTTCAGTTTGTCGGCGCACAGCCGGGAAAGCCGCATCCCTTCCTGGAAAAGCTCGATCGCCTGCTCGAGCGGCACGTCGCCGCTTTCCAGCCGGGCGACGATCGCTTCCAGCCTGCCGATCGCCTCCTCGAACGTCATGTCCTCCGGCGTTTTGTCGCCGTTAGACGCTTCCGACCGCGGAAGGCCCGTTTCCGTTTCGCTGTTCATTCCGTTCTTCCTCCACCCACCAGACGTGACACCCGAGACGGCCGTCCGACAGCCGCACGCGCACCAAATCGCCGGGCTGAACGGAGCGGACGGAGCGGATGATCTCCGTTTCGTTTTCGTCGTAAACCAGGCCGTAACCGCGGCTCATCACCTTGAGCGGACTGAGCGCGTCGAGCTGCCGCACAGCCGAAGCCCAAAGCGCTCGGCGTTGCCGGACGAACGCATCGATCGCGCGGAGCAGCCTTGCCGACAGCTCCGCCTGGCGGCGCCGGCCAAGGCGGACGAGCACGGACGGCCGATGCGCCGCCAGGCGCTGAAACGCCGATCGTTCGCGATGGCGCGCCCGCATCAGCCTGTCGGACATCCGAAAGGCAAGCCGTTCGCGTACGCGGTCCAGCCGCTCAGAAGCGCTGCGCAGCAACCGCTGCGGCTCGCGGAAAACAGGCGAACCGACCGCCCTGTTCAGCCGCTCGCGTTCCGAGCGAAGTTTGGCCCACAATCCCTGCTTCATCCTGCGATCCAGTTGGGCAAGGTACTGCCTCAGCTCCAGATGATGGGGAACGGCCAGCTCGGCGGCAGCCGTCGGCGTCGCCGCCCGCAAGTCGGCGGCGAAATCGGCGATCGTCACGTCCGTCTCGTGTCCGACGGCGGAAATGACCGGAATCGCCGAAGCGCGAATACTGCGCGCGACGATTTCCTCGTTGAACGCCCACAGCTCCTCGAGCGAACCGCCGCCGCGGCCGACGATCAGGACGTCGGCTTCCGCCAGTCGATTCATCGTCTCGATCGCGCGGACGATCGCCGGCGCCGCCTGCTCGCCCTGCACGGGTACGGCATACACGATCACGCGAACGCCGGGAAACCTTCGCGACAACGTCGTCAGGATGTCGCGGACGGCGGCGCCTGCGGGCGACGTAATGACGCCGACCGTTCGCGGGAAGCGGGGGATCGGCCGCTTCAGCCGTTCGTCGAACAAGCCTTCGGCCGCCAGTTTCCGCTTCAGCTGCTCAAACGCAAGAAATAGGCTGCCGATGCCGTCGGGCTGCATCTCGCGCGCGTAGAGCTGGTATTGTCCGTCGCGGTCGTACACCGTCACCTGGCCGCGTACGAGAACGCGCATGCCGTCTCGGGGCATAAACGGAAGTTTTCGATTGAAATGAGCGAACATGACCGAGCGGATGAGGCTTTCTTCGTCTTTCAACGTAAAATACATGTGACCGCTCGGATGATGCTTGAAATTTGAAATTTCCCCGCGCACCCAGACATCCGACAGTCGCGGGTCGTTTTCCAGCTTCAGACGGAGATAACGGGTCAGCTCGCGAACCGTCCAGACGGCCGTCGGCTGCCGTCCCGCGGCGTTCACGGTCGGCGCCCTCCCGCCAAAAGTCTGGCCGCGTGTACCGTGTTCTTCATCAACATCGCGATCGTCATCGGCCCGACGCCGCCCGGCACCGGCGTGATCGCGCCCGCCGTATGGCATACTTCCTCGAACCGGACGTCGCCGCACAAGGAACCGTCGTCTCGCCGATGGATACCGACGTCGACGACGACCGCTCCCGGCTTCACATGCTCGCGCCCGACGAGGCCGGGACGTCCTGCCGCCACGACGAGAATGTCCGCCTGGCGCGTATATGCCGGCAAATCTGTCGTCCGCGAATGGCAGACCGTCACCGTCGCGTTTTCGCGCAAAAGCAGCTGCGCTGCCGGAGCGCCGACGATCCGGCTGCGGCCGACGACGACCGCGTGCCGCCCGGCGATGCCGATGCCCGAACGTTTCAGCAATTCCACGACGCCGGCGGGCGTGCACGGAATGAAGCAATCCGCACCCGCCGCAAGACGTCCGGTGTTGACCGGATGAAAACCGTCGACGTCTTTTTGCGGCGAAACCGCTTCGATGACGCGTTGCTCGGACAAATGCGGCGGAAGCGGCAGCTGCACGAGAATCCCGTGAACGTCGGGATCGCCGTTCAGCCGCCCGATCAGCTTCAGCAGCCGTTCCTCCGTTACGCCCGTTTCCAACCGGTAAACGTCCGACCGCATACCGAGCTTCCGACACATTTTGGCCTTGCGGTTGACGTAAACCTGCGACGCGGGATCGTCGCCGACCAGCACGACGGCAAGCCCCGGAACAACGCCGGAGCGGGCAAGCCGCGCGACTTCTTCCTCAATTTCTCGTTCCAGTTGTGCCGCCAGCGCTTTTCCGTCCAGCAACACCGCCGTCATTCGTCACGACCGCCTTCCTCGCCTGAAAAATCCGCTTCATTTCGTTCAAGACCGCGAAGAAACGCCCCGAGCACCCCGTTGACGAACTTGCCCGACTCCTCGCCGCCGTAACGCTTCGCCAACTCGATCGCCTCGTTGATCGCGACTTTCGGCGGTACGTCGTCCACGTGCAGCAACTCGTACGCCGCCAGCCTGAGCGCCTGGCGGTCGACGCGGGACAGCCGTTCCATGCGCCAGCCCTTCAGGTAGCCGCCGAGCGCCCTGTCGATTTCGGCACGGTGCTCCATGACGCCTTTGACAAGCCGTTCCGCGTACGCCGAATCGACGCGTCCGTCGGCCTCTTGACCGACGCCCGCGTCGGATCCGTTTTCCTCTTCTCCGCATTCCATCGAAAACCGGATCGCGCGGTCCGGCTCGGTCTCATTCATTTCCAAGGAATAAAGGCTTTGCAGCGCGATTTCTCTTGCCCGTCTACGCTTCATACAGCCGAAACTCCTTCAGCGGAACCGACGCCACCGCTCGCCCAGCCGCTCCGCCCAGAACGCCCAATCGACCGGAGGTTCCCCCTCGTCCGCCCGTTTACCGAAAAAATAGCCAAGAAACAACAACAAGCCGAACACCAGCATATCCCAGAATCCGCCGATCAAGTACACGACGCCCAGTATAAACCCGACCGCGAGCCCGACGATTTTCCCGGCATGACGAAGCCATCCGTCTCTGTTCATCGCCGGTCTTCACGCTCCTATTCGACGCGCGCGCGAAACGTCTGAACGGGCAGAACGTTCGCTACATAGACGGACACGGAGGCGACCGGAATGCCGGTAATGTCCTCGACGTGCTGCTTGACGATCCGCTGCACTTCTTCCGTCATTTCGGGGATGGGCGATTCGCCATCGACCAGCGCCCGAAGCGCGATGTGCAATCCCGACTCGTCGACCGAAACGCGCGCTTTCAGATCGGCAAGACCTCTGCGCCTTCCCGCCGCCCGAAGCGCGAGATGCTCCACCGTCTCGAGCGATATCCGGATGTCGCCGAAATCGGTGCGCTGATCGATCGAAGGCGGTTGGCCGCGACCCGACCTCAGCACGACGTATAGAAAACGCAGCGAAGCCAGAAACATCAAAACCGCGACCGTCGTCACCGGAATCATGACGTCGAACCGGTCGTACAGCCGGTCCAAAAAATCACGGGACGACTCCCGCGGCACCCAGGCGAACGCCGTCGCCATGACCGCCGCAGAAACGGCCGCAACCGCCAAACTGTAAAGAAAAAGAAGCAATCTGTCCAACATTTTGGCCAAATCGGTTCGTCCCCTTCCCGATACCGATCACTTTAGCCGATGACCTGATTCCGATTCCTCCGCCCTGTCCGCCTGGCGGAAATGCACGTCGTGGACGTGGACGTTGACTTCCGCGACGCGCAATCCGGTCATCGACTCGATCGCGTGCCTGACGTTCTGCTGGATTCTCCCCGCCACTTCCGGAATCCGGTGCCCGAACTCGACGATGATCGACACCTCGACCGACACTTCATGTCCGGCGACCTGTACTTTAACACCCTTTGAGAGATTTTTCCTTCCGAGCCATTCCGCGATTCCGCCTGCCAGCCCGCCGCTCATGCCGGCGACGCCTTCGATCTCGACCGCGGCCAGACCCGCGATAATCGCGATGACTTCCGGATCGATCCGGATACTTCCGATTTCCGTCCGAATTCCTTCCGGGGAAACGACATCCATCGCCCGCGCCTCCCGTCTCCGTCGAAGATTCGATCATCCACGCCCACTGCCGGCGGCGGCCGGTTGCGGTTCGTGGAAAAGGTGTTCTTCCAAAAACCGAATGTCGAACGTCCCGTCGCGGAACACGGGATGATCCATCACCCGCAGATGAAACGGGATCGTCGTCGGAATACCGTCGACGACGAACTCCTGAAGCGCACGCTTCATCCGCGCGATCGCTTCCTCCCGCGTCTTGGCGTGCACAATCAATTTGGCCACCATCGAGTCGTAATGCGGCGGAATCGAATAACCGGAGTAGACGGCGCTGTCCACGCGCACCCCAGGCCCACCCGGGGGCAAATAAAATCGCACTTGTCCCGGCGCCGGCATGAATTGGCGATCGGGGTCCTCGGCGTTGATGCGGCATTCGATCGACCATCCGTCGAACCGGACGTCCTCCTGGCGAAACGAGAGCGGTTCGCCCTCGGCGATGCGGATCATTTCCTTGACGATGTCGATGCCCGTCACCATCTCGGTGACCGGATGCTCGACCTGAATGCGCGTGTTCATTTCCAAGAAATAGAAATTTCCGTCCGGCCCGAGCAGAAACTCGACCGTCCCCGCGCCGCGATAACGGACCGCGCGCGCAGCCCGAACGGCGGCTTCTCCCATTTTCCGCCGGACGTCCGGCGTCATGATCGGACAAGGCGCCTCTTCCACCAGCTTTTGCCGCCTGCGCTGCACCGAACAGTCGCGTTCTCCGAGATGGACGACATTGCCGTGAGCGTCGCCCAGCACTTGAATCTCGACGTGTTTCATGCCGGTCAAATATTTTTCCAAATACACGCCGGCATTGCCGAACGCCGACTGTGCTTCCGACTGGGCCGTCGCGATCAGCCGGCGCAGCTCGGCCTCGTCGGAAGCGACGCGGATGCCCTTGCCTCCGCCGCCGGCCGTCGCCTTGATCATGACGGGATAACCGATCTCACGCGCGACGCGCACCGCTTCCTCCACGTCGTCGACCAGATCGCCCGAACCCGGAACGACCGGCACGCCGGCGGACCGCACCGTCGAGCGGGCAGTCGACTTGTCGCCCATCTTGGCGATGGCATCCGGGGACGGGCCGATGAAAGCGATGCCGCATTTTTCGCAGATCTCGGCGAAATCCGCGTTCTCGGACAAAAAGCCGTACCCCGGATGGATCGCGTCGACGCCGGTCAACGCGGCGACGCTGACGATGTTCGTCATATTGAGGTAACTGTTCTTGGCGGCCGCAGGCCCGATGCAATAAGCCTCATCCGCCAGCCGGACGTGCAGCGCATCTCGGTCGGCTTCCGAATAGACCGCCACCGTCTGGATGCCGAGTTCACGGCACGCACGGATGACGCGCACGGCGATCTCTCCGCGGTTGGCGACCAGAACTTTTCGGAATTTCATAAGCTCTGTTCACTCCAATCGAACGCGGAACAGCGGTTCTCCGTACTCCACCAGCTGACCGTTTTCAGCTAAAATTTCCACAATCTCGCCGCGGACCTCCGCCTCAATCTCGTTCATCAGCTTCATCGCCTCTATGATGCAGACGACCGTCTTCTCGTTTACCTTGTCGCCCACCTCGACGAACGGCGGCGCGCCCGGCGCCGGCGACCGGTAAAACGTCCCGACCATCGGCGCGACGATCGTATGCAACTTCTCCGCTTGCCCCGACACGATTGCCCGCTCTTGCCCTAAACCGCCCGATGGCTCAGGACGTTCCGCAGGTGCACTCGCCGTCGGTACGGCGACCGGCTGCTGAATGACCGGTGCCGGAACGGCGACCGCCGGGACGGGAGCTGCCGGCTGCACGGACTTGCGGATCGCGAGCCGCGAACCTTCGTGTTCGATCTCCAACTCGCTGACGGACGACTGGTCGACCAGCCGGACGAGCTCCTTGATGTCCTCTAACCGAAACATCCGCTTCACTCCTTCAGCCGCTAACGACGGTTGTATTATATCACATCCGCCGGACGACCGAAAGAAATGGAAAAGGCCCGGTTTGCACGACCGGGACCGAAACAGGCGTCAACGGACGATTCGGATCGAAATCTGGTCCGCGCGGACGCCCAATTCCTGCATGACCAGCGTCGCGATGCTCGCCGCCTCGCTTTTTTCGAGTTTGTCGGTGTCGACATAGACGTTCCAGCGGTCGTTTTCCTTCAAAAGGACGGCGTTCGGAAATTTGTATTCTGATTCTAATTTCTCCTGTATATGTGTTATTTTTTCGTACTCCTCTTCCAGACGCTGAAGCTGTTCTGCTGCCTTAGCTGTTTCTTCCTTTGGACGGCGGGAATCTGCTGCTATTTTTGTCAATTCATCCATTTTCCTTCCCAGATCGGTCATTTGTTGCAGCTCCAGCCTAGCGATTTTCTCCTGCCCGCTCTGCAACGCCTTCGATTGTGCCGCCTCCGCGGCCTGCGCGCCGCCCTGACCGGTGTCCGTATCCGCGGCCGGCGAAGGTTCGGCCGACGTCCCTTCCGTCGCGACCTGCTCAGAGCCGCCGGTATCCTCCGTAAAGAGATAATAGGCCGAAAGCACCACCATCAGGCATAGCATCGAGACGAGCCAAACGGTCTGACGCTTGTTGTTCATGCGTGTTCCCTCCGCGCGATCAGGATTGGTTATCCGCCCAGCGGCTTCCTGGGCAACACGGAAATGCGGTGTGCCGGAACGTCCAGGCCGCGGCTGACGGCTTCCGTGATTCTCGCCCGTACGACGGCATCGCCCGCTCCGTCGGCGACGACGACGACACCGCGGATGCGCGGCTTGATTTTTTTGACCACGACTGGCGTCTGGGACGCCGACGTTTCGTAAAGCGCGATCTGTCCTTCCCGCGTGATCTGGGTCGTCCTCCGTTTCGTGCCGGCGGCGTCCTGCTCGTCGGTTGTCTGCTGGGAATCGCGCTCGTTTTGCTGCAACACCGTCTCTTCCGTGGAATCGATCGTGACCGATACGTCGACTTCGCCGACACCCGCGATACTTTCCAGCAGCTCCTTTAATTTTTTCTGATACGCCTCCTCGTATTCGCGAAACGGATCGACGCCGTGTCCGGCCGTTTCCGCGCGGCCGCCGGTTCCGGGCGACGACGAAGGCGATCCGTCGGTCGCCGCAGGCGGAGCCGGCTTAGGCACCGCCCAGTCGGCCAAAATCATCGCCGCCGCACCCGCCAGGCCGAGCAACAGCAGCCACCGAAACGCATTTTTGCGGTCCGACCATCCCCCATGTCTCATCACCTCCCCGCCGGAAACGTCACGGGCGATTCGTCGGCATACCGCACGACGATGTCGGTTGCGGAAAGGTCCAGAAACTCCGCGACCGACTCGGCGATGTCGGCCGATCGGCGCTCGCGGCCGTCGATTTGCGGCGCCGGCTGCGGCGTCGGTTGCGGCTTGCCGACCGGCTCGACCGGCGACACCGCGGGCACGGGCGACAGTTCGACGCGCGTCGCGGATGACGGCTTTGCCTTGCCGTCGACCGCCGGCGCCCGATCGCGCAATCGCCACGCAATTTCGACCCGGCCGACCGCGACGCCGCCGTCGCTTTTTTCGTTGAGCTCGACGGAAACGGCCGCAACCTCCGTTTCAGGAAACCGCATTTCGATGTGTTCGCGAACCGCTTCGGCGGCTCTCTGCTCCGCAAGCCGCCTCGCCTCTGCTTCCCGCCACCGAGCGAACTGTTCCCCTTCGCGCACGATCGCGCGAAACGGAGGCAACGACGCGGGCGCCGACGTTCCGGCGACAGCTTGCATTTCCGGCCGCCCGAACAGCATCCGCTCGTCCCATTCGGACGAAAGCAGTCGGAACAGCGGGGAAACAAGCGCGAACAGCACGACCAGCCCGAGCACGGTTCGAACGTACGGACGCATCGTCTGCCCGGGCAATAGAAGATCGACAAACGTCGCCAGCATCAGGACGACGATGACTTCCTTCAGCCAGCTCCCCAGCGCCGCCGCCAACGGACGTTCCTCCTCTTTTCGCTGTCATCTCAACATGGCGGTCACCGTACCCGCCGCGATCATCATGGTCAGCGCCAGAAAAAACATGAGCCCCACGGCGGCCAGGGCGGCGAATACGTACATCATACTTTTGCCGATCGTCCTGAGACAGCCGACGAGCGGCGTTTCGCCGAGCGGCTGCAGCACGGCGGCGGCCGCGTAGTAGACGAGCGACATCGCCAACACCTTCACCGCCGGAAACGCGCAGATCAACAAAAGCGCTATGACGCCGAACATCCCGATTGCGCTTTTGACAAGCAGCGAGGCGGCGACGACCGTGTCCGTCGCGTCGGCGAACAGTCGACCGACGACCGGCACGAAATTGCTTGCGACGAATTTCGCCGTCCGTACGGCGACGCCATCAGCCACCGCCGCAACCGCCCCCCGCGCGGTCATCACGCCGAGAAAAACCGTGACAAATCCCCCCAACAGCACGGCGCCGGCGTTGCGCAGCAGGTCCGCCAAATGAGACACCTTGTACCGCTCGCTCATGGCGCTGACGATATGAAGAACGGCGGAAAAGAAGAACAGCGGAAAGACGACGGCATTGATAAGCGATCCGGTCGCATGCACCATGAACACGACGAGCGGATGGAGCACTGCGGCCGACGCCGCGTTGCCCGTCGAAACGAGCAGCGTCAGAAGCAGCGGGATAAGGGCGATCATGACGTGCACCATCCCCGAGACCGCTTCCTTCGCGTATCCGATCGCCACCCGGAAACTTTCCGCGGCGATGCCCGTCAGCATTAAAAACACGACCACCGAGGCGATTTTCCCGACGTTCGATTTTTCAAAAGAACTCTGCAGGTGGCCCAGCATGACGCCGAGAATCGCGATCAACACCAAAACGGCGAGCAGACGGCCCTGCTTTTCCAGTTCGTCGAACAAGAACCGAGCGAGCCCCGTCAGATAAGCAACCGCCGACGGCCGCTCTTTATCCCGCACGATTTCCGTCGAAGGCGCGAACGCCGGTCGGTCGCGCGGCAAATAGGCGTCGTATTGCCGGACGAGTGCCGACCATTGCCTGTCGAGTTCGCCTGTGTCCAGACGACTCCACTGCCGGTCGGCCAATTCCTCCGGCGCGACGCCGTGCGGTTGCTCCGACGCCACGGCGCCGAAAGCCGCCGTCGCCGTCACGCCCGCGACGGCGAACCATCCTGCCGCGGCGAAAATCGCGACGCCCCGAACCGCACGCGACGTCACGGCCGACAGCCCCCCTTCCCGACGGCCTGTCCCGCGTCAAGCGCCGGGCAGCATCCGAACGACCGTCTCAACCATGGCGGTCACGATCGGCACCGCCATGGCGAGAATCAGCACTTTTCCGGCGAGCTCGACTTTTGCGGCGACCGCTTCGTGCCCGGCGTCGCGGATCGCCTGCGCCCCGAATTCAGCGATATAGGCGATGCCGATCACTTTGAGCACAATCTTCAGATAGGCCGGATCGACGCGCGCTTCACGGGCCATCCGCTCCAAAGCATCGAACACCGACGAAATCTTTTCGACGACGAGAAAAAAGACGAACCATCCCGCCGCGACCGCAAGCAAAAAGGCGAACACCGGCTTCTGTTCCCGGACGACGAGACCGAGCGCCGCCGCAAGGAGGCCGATTCCGACGATTTTTACGATGTCCAACGCCGCCACCCGCCTTCTGGGCGCCGTCCGCTTACTGAAACAAGAAAATCGAGCGGATTTCCCGAAACAGGTCGTCCAACATGCGGACCGCCATGAACAGCACGACCACGAATCCGATCAGCGTCACCCAGTGGGCCATGTCTTCCTTGCCCATCTGCTTGAGCACGGTGTGGATCATGGCGATAATGATGCCGATTCCGGCAATTTGAAAAATCGCGTTGACGTCGTACATGCCGGTCCCCCCGAAAACGCCGGCCTACCCGGGTCGCCCCGGCTACAGCAGCAGAACCGCCGCCAGAGCCCCTCCCAGTACGCCGAGATGGCGGCACATCGGCTCGTATTTCCGCCTTTCTTCTTCCGCAGCCCGCTCTTCCGCCTCAAGGCGCGACACCGCCATACGAAAATGCCTGACCTGATCGTGCCGATCGCTGACGCCGAGTGACGCAGCCATCTGCCACAACGTTTGCAGCTCCGCCCCGCGCATCGCGGTATAGCGCCAAGAGCGTTCGAGCGCCTGGCGAAAACATTCCGCGGCGGTTAAGTGAGGCGAACTGTCCATCAGGCGTGCGGCCGTCCGGAACAGTTCGCCGACAGGTCCGGCGCACGAGGCCGCCGCGGCTTCCAATGCTTCGACCAGCGGCGTCGTCGCGAAGCCGACTTCGGTTTCAAGCCGGCCGATCGCGGCGATCACCTGGCGAATCTCCCGCGGTCTACGCGCATAACGGGAGGCCTGGCGGAACCCGGTCGCCGCAGCAGCCACAACCACGCAGGTGGCGCCGATCCACTTCAGCATCATGGCCATCCATCACGCTTCTTTTTCGCTAGACTCGTTCCCCGCCGCCTCCGAGCAACATGTCGGCAGTCGCAGGCGCAAGGAACGGCTTGCGGTTTACCGGCCGAAAGTCGGCGTCCAGCACGACCGCGCGGACGCCTGCGCCTGCGGTTCGGCCTTTCTGCAAAACGACGTATCTTCCGAACGTCCGATTGGCGATCAGCCGCGCAAGCCCCGGGCGCTTCTCCGCATCGGTCACCCCCCAAGCGTGCGCCGTGGCGACGACGCGCACCCCCGCATGGGCGGCCTCCTCGACCGCACCCGCGTCTTCGGCACCGCCGATTTCGTCGACCACCAGCACGTCGGGCGACAGCGACCGCACCATCATGAGCATGCCTTCGGCTTTCGGACAGCCGTCCAGGACGTCCGTCCTCGGCCCGACGTCGAACGCCGGCACTCCCTTGTCGCAGGCGGCGATTTCCGAACGCTCGTCGACGATGCCGACTTTAAGCCCTTTCCCGAAAGACGCGCCGAGGGGCCAGCGCCCGTAACTGACCAGTCTCGCCAAGTCGCGGACGAACGTCGTTTTTCCTCCCTGCGGCGGCGAAAGAACGAGAGTGTGATGGATGCTTTCCGAAGCAAGATCGATCAGCTGCGGAAACACCGGCTCGGCTGCGCCGATCACCTCACGGGCGATGCGAAAGTTCAACCCCGTCACATCGCGCAAAAGGCGGATGCGGCCGTTTTCCACGACCGCGCGCCCGGCGAGGCCGACGCGGTGGCCGCCCGCGACCGTGATGAAACCGCGCCGCATTTGTTCCTCGAACGAATAAAGCGAATGGCGCGTGATGCATTCCATCAGCCGGTCGCAGTCTTCGCGCGTCGGCCGGTAGGCCCCGGACGGATGCGGTCCCGCCGTCCCGTCCGCGGAGACGAACCACGGCTTTCCTGCCGCCACGACTTCCAGCGGCCTTTCCGCGCGGACACGTAATTCCTCCGCAACCCGGCGCAATTCGGCGGGCATTCGCTCGCACGCCCGGCGCACCGGACCGGTCAGGATCGGAAACAGGCGATCCAGCATGCTTGTTCCTCCCCGGCGGTTTCATCTCTAAACATATGCCCGTCCACGGCGAATATGACTTGTGTCACTTTTTCAGAACGCCGGTAAGAACGCACAGCACGCCGACCGCGATCCAGAGAAACTTCGACATCGGCAACTTCCCGGCTACACCCGCAAGCCCGACTGCCGTCGTGGCGATCAAAACGACAGGACCTACGGCCGCAAGGGCGGAATTGACGAGCAACGCCTGTTCGACTCGGTTGAACCGGATCATGATGAACGCAGCCGTCAGTTCCAGACAGCCGGACAACATTCGGAGCGCCGCCATGGCGAAAACAAACCGGTCGACCATGTTTTCCCCTCCAGGGGCCGGGCGGACTTGCCCCTAGCCCGGTATCACTTTATGCGCCGATCGCCGTTTTCACAACCGGATGGGCGAACGCATATAGTGCTCCCGACGACAACAGCCTCACCGAAGGAGTCGAACGAACATGGAATCGTACCGGAAACCGTCGGTCTGGCCGCCGTCGATGGCCGATCCTTCAGGCGTCCGGGAAAAAAGGCCGAGAACCGCCGGCAAGACGATGGTCATCGACAAAGGACTCGGCCCTTACGCGTTTTTCGACCTGTTGCAGGTTGGAGGTTCCCACATCGACTACATCAAACTCGGTTTCGGATCCGCCCCGCTTTATCCGGTTTCCGTCCTGAAACAAAAAATCGACCTTGCCCGCAGGCGGAACATCCGGATCTTGCCCGGCGGCACATTCCTGGAAGCAGCCGTCGCCCAGCGTGAAGTGGATGAGTTTTTCCGGATCGTCAAACGCTTAGGATTTACCGCCCTTGAAGTATCCGACGGCACGATCGACATGAGCAGGCGTCTGCGCTCGGAACTGATCTTGCGGGGGCTCGAACTGGGGTTCGAGGTTTTGACGGAATACGGGAAAAAACGGAAAGGTTCGCGCGTCGATCTGACCGAACTTTGCGAAACGGCGGAGACCGATCTGGAGCTCGGCGCGTCGCTCGTCGCGATCGAAGGGCGGGAATGCGGCGCGGATGTGGGCATTTACCGCGAGGACGGCGCATGCCGGGAAGACGCCGTCCGCGAAATCGCCGAGCGGTTTTCCCGGCCGGACCGTCTGCTGTGGGAGGCGCCGCGCAAAGAACAACAGGCGTGGCTGCTGCGCGAACTGGGCCCCGACATCCATATCGGCAATGTCGCGCCGCAGGACGTCCTGTCGCTGGAAAGTCTCCGGCGCGGGTTGAGGGCCGATACGTTTCTGCACGGCATGAAATCGTTGGCGCGCACATAGACATCATTCCAGACATTTTCGTGACGGACAGGAGTTGCGGCATGAACGGGGAAACGGTCCTGGTCGCCCTCATCATCATCGGGCTGATCGGGCGGTCGTCGATCGTGACGACGGCCGCCTGTCTTCTGCTCGCCCTGAAACTGATCCGGCTCGAGCGGTTTTTTCCGTTGATCGAGCGAAGGGGATTGGAGTTGGGACTGCTGTTTCTGACGCTCGCCGTTCTCGCACCGTTCGCCAGCGAACGCGTTTCCGCGCGGGAAATCGTGCGGGCGCTGACCGGGTGGACAGGCGTTGCGGCGCTGGTCGGCGGAGCCATCGCAACCTGGATGAACGGGAAAGGACTGGACTTGCTGCAGCGAGATCCGCAGCTGATCGTCGGCCTCGTAATCGGCTCGATCTTCGGAATCCTGTTCCTGCGCGGCATTCCCGTCGGCCCGCTGATGGCCGCTGGCATTGCCGCCCTGTTACTGAAACTGGCCGATTCCGTCCTCTCCCGTTCATGAACGCCGCGCCGACGCGGATCGTCCGAAGCCGCCCGGGGCTTCCCCGGCACAAGCATTACCGGCGCTCCGCCGGTCCGCCGACGAACACTTCTTCCGTCGTATCCAAGCCGAATGCGGTATGCAACGCACGAACGACATCTGCGGTCTTCTCGGCGTCGATGACGCAGGACACCTTGATTTCCGACGTACTGACCATGTTGACGCTGACGCCGAGCCCGGCGATCGTCTCGAACATCCGAGCGGCGACACCGGGATTGCTCGCCATGCCCGCACCGACGATCGACACTTTCGCGAGCCCTTTTTCCGAGGTCACTTCCCGGAAGCCGACTTCCGACTTTATGCGCTCGAGCACGCCCAACGTACTGTCCAGATCGGCCTCGGACACCGTGAACGCGACGTCCGCGACGCCGCCGCGCACGCCGCTTTGCACGATGATGTCGACGTTGATCGCCGCCGCCGCGAGCGCGGAAAAAATGCGGAACAGCTGCCCCGGCCGTTCCGGCACGTCCCAGACGGTGACACGGGCGATCTGTTTCTCATACGCGATGCCGCGAACGATCATGCCCTGTTCCAAGCCGACTTCCTCCTTCACGAGCGTGCCTTCTCCGTTCGTAAAACTCGAACGCACCACCAGCGGCACGCGATGGTTTTTCGCGCATTCCACCGCCCGCGGATGAAGAACAGCGGCTCCGAGATGCGCCAGTTCGAGCATTTCATCGTAACTGATTTCCTTCAGCTGGCGCGCGCAGCGGACGACGCGCGGGTCGGTCGAATAGACGCCGTCGACGTCGGTATAAATTTCGCAGAGATCCGCCCGAAGCGCGGCGGCCAACGCGACGGCCGTCGTATCGGAACCTCCGCGGCCGAGCGTGGTGATTTCTCCGTCTTCCGTAATCCCCTGAAAACCGGCCACCACCGCAACGGCGTTGTCTTCCAGCGCGCAGAGCACGCGTTCCGGACGAATTTCCACAATTCGCGCCTTGCCGTGCAACTTTTCCGTCCGGATGCCGGCCTGCCAGCCGGTGAGCGACACCGCCTTTTCTCCGAGATCATGAAGCGCCATCGCCAGCAGCGCGATCGACACCTGCTCGCCGGTCGAAAGCAACATGTCCATTTCACGGGGGGAAGGCGATCGCCCGGCGATTGCTTTGGACAGGTCGATCAGATCGTCGGTCGTGTCCCCCATCGCGGAGACCACCGCCACCACCCGGTGGCCTTCCGCGCGACGGTCGGCGATCCGCCGCGCCGCCCGCTTCATCCGTTCGGCATCCCCCACCGAACTGCCGCCGAATTTCATGACGATCAAAGCCAACGTCCGTCTCCTCCCCTCGAACGCCGGCGACGCCCGGCCGCAAGCGGTCGGCCGCCCCGACGGTCCCAGTATACCAAAACGCCCTTTTGTCCGACAATCTGTAAGACGGCAAAAACGGCAAAACGGCGCCCGTCCCGTCCGGTCTCCAGTTGCGGGACGAACGCCTCCGTCGGCACGCTTTACGCCCGGGAAATATAGCGGCCTTCGCGCGTATCGATCAACAGCACGTCGCCGACCTCGACGAACAAAGGCACCTGGACCGTCAGGCCGGTTTCGAGTTTTGCCGATTTCGTCGCGCCCGTCACCGTGTTGCCGCGGACGCCGGGCTCCGTCTCGACGACCTTCAGCTCGACGGCGTTCGGCAGGTTGATGCCGAGCAACTCGCCGCGGTAACTGATGATGTTGACGATCATGTTTTCCTTCAGGAAATTGAGTTCCCACTCGATCTGCTTGCGGTCGAGCGAAAACTGGTCGTACGTCTGGGTGTCCATGAACACGTATTCGTTGCCGCTGGCGTACAGGAATTGCGACTCGCGGTTTTCGATCTGCGCGCGCTCGAGCGTTTCGCCCGCCCGGAACGTTTTGTCGACGATGTTGCCGTTGCGCAGGTTTTTCAGCTTAGATCGGACAAACGCCGCGCCTTTGCCGGGCTTGACGTGCTGGAATTCCAGCACCTGCATCGGGTCGCCGTCGACGACGACGGTCAGCCCTGTGCGGAAATCGTTGACGTTGATCACGACACATTCCTCCCTCGAAAACGGCCTGAACGCCGGAATCGTCAAACCGAGATGAGCTGTTTCGGCGCGGCGGTCAACGTTTCGGCCCCGCCCGCCGTCAGCACGACGTCGTCTTCGATGCGGACGCCGCCGAATCCCGGCACGTAGATGCCGGGCTCGACCGTCACCGTCATGCCCGCCGCCAGCACCGATTCGGACGTCGGCGACAGCCGCGGCGCTTCATGAATTTCCAATCCGATGCCGTGCCCCGTCCCGTGTCCGAACAATTCCTCGTAGCCGTATCGGCGGATGACGTCGCGCGCCAGCGCGTCGGCCTCCCGGCCCGTCATGCCCGGCCGGATGCCGCGAAGACACGTTTCCTGGGCTTCCAGCACGACGGCGTACAGCTCGCGTTGGCGATCGGTCGGCTTGCCCAGAACGATCGTGCGCGTCAGGTCGGAGCAATACCCCCGGTAATACGCGCCGAAATCGAGTTTGACGAACTCGCCGACGCCGAGACGCCGATCAGTCGCCACGCCGTGCGGCAACGCCGATCGTTCCCCTGAAGCGACGATCGTGTCGAACGACGAGGACGACGCCCCGTGACGGCGTAAAAACATCTCGATTTCGATCGCCACTTCGCGCTCCGTCAGGCCGGGCCGAATCCAGCCGAGCAAGTGATCGAACGTCCGGTCGGCCAGTCGGGCGGCTTCGCGTATAACGGCGAGCTCGACATCGTCCTTGACGGCGCGCAGCGCCGCGACGAGTCCCTCGACCGGCTCGAGCTGCACGCCCGGCCACGCCGCTTCATATTTGCGAAGATCGGCGACGGTCACCGACTCCGCCTCGATCGCAAGACGCGTTACGCCGAGCGAACGCAGACATTCGCCGATCGTCTCCTCGGCCCTGGCCGCATGCTCGACGAACTCGACGTCGGGCGCCTCAAATCCCGCCTGCGTTCGGTAACGAAAATCAGACAACAAAATCTGCCGACTTTCGGTAACGAGCACATATCCGAACGATCCGGTAAATCCCGTCAAATACCGCCGGTTATACGGATTCGTCACCAACAGAGCCTCGTAACCTTCCTCGCGCAGACGTCGACGCAGACGTTCCAGCCGTTTCGGCTCCGGCCGTTCGACCGGCACTTCCCGCTGGGCACCGTTCAAGCCGGCTCCCCTCCCTGCCGCGCTTCCAGCAGTCTGTTAAGCGCCAACAGGCCGAGTTCATAGCTATAAGCGCCGAATCCGGCGATCTGACCGGCGACGACCGGCGCGATGACCGACACGTGGCGGAACGGCTCGCGCTTGTACACGTTCGACAGATGGACTTCGACCGCCGGCAGTCCGACGGCGGCGAGCGCGTCGCGCAACGCGTAACTCGTATGCGTCAGCGCTCCCGCATTGATGAGGATGCCCGATTTGACGCCGTAAGCGCGGTGGATCGCGTCGATCAGGTCGCCCTCGTGGTTCGACTGCACGAATTCGAGCTCTATGCCGAGCGTTTCCGCCAGTTTGCGAAGCCGCCGCTCGATGTCGTTCAACGTCTCCGTTCCGTACACCGACGGCTCGCGGACGCCGAGCATGTTCAGATTCGGCCCGTTGACGACCAGCACAGCTTTCATCTCGTCTTCCCCGCCATGTTCGCCGATTCGGCCGAGCTTTAGCCGAAGCCCATTTTATCACACGCGCCGCTCGTTTGTCACCTTTGCGTGGTATAATGATTGACAGCCCGGTTCCGCTTGCGCGGCAGGAAGGCCGGCGTCAGCCCGCACTTTCGCCGAAGCGGAACCGACCGAATCGCGGGAGGTGCCGTCATGCTCGTCTCCGTCGTCAGGGTAGCGGTCGCCGTCCTCCTTCAGGTTTGGCTGACGGCGGCTTGTTACGTACGGACGTTCGGGAGGACGCCGAAAAGACCCGGAACACTGTTGATTTCCAACCACGCCCATGATCTCGACGGCATCGCCGTGCCTTCCCGTCTCGTGCTCGAGGCTCCGCTCTTCGGGCGGCACCGCTTCGTCGCCTCGCGCCGACTGTTCGAGCCGGGGTTTCTGACGACGCGATTTCCCTCCCTGACGCCGTGGATCAGCCGGTTGGACATGTCGAGCTTCTTCCGGGCCATGGGCGCGCTGCCCTTGGAAAACGAGCCTCTTTATCGCCCGATCGCCAGTTACGCACACGAAATACGCCTTCACTTCGGCAATCGAACCGTCGGAGAGGTTTTTTCCGAAAACGTTGCGGAAGCGCTTTCGGTTTCGTCGGACACTGCGATTGACGAAATCTGGTCGCCGCCCAAAATCCGGAAAGCCCAAACACCGATCGGGCCGACAGCCCTGCGCGAACCGTTCCGGTCAGAGCTCCGACGCGCCCTGCGCCGGGATGTCGAAGCACAGCTTGCCGCAATCGTGCAAGAGCTGAAATCCGGCTGCATCGTTTACCTGACGCCGGAAGGACGGCTGACCCGCGACGGCCGCCTTTGCCGGTTCCGAGAGGCGTTTGAACGGCTCGTACGCGAGGCTTCCGCATGTCATCTCGCCGCGATCGCGTACGATCCATTCGCCCGGCGAAGGCTGTCCGTTTACGTGCGGTTCGTCCCGCTGCCGCCGGACGCCGACCCGGCCGTCGCGCTGCGGTGCGCCCGCCCCGTGACGGTCGGTCAGCTTTTGGCCGATTGGTTGGCCGACCGGCCTTCAAGCCCGTTTACGGGCGAGGAAGCGGCCCGCGCGGTCCTCGAAAGGCTGTCTGCCTTGCCGAAGTCCGCTTTCATCGTTCCGGAACTGTGCCGCAACCCGAACAGGGTAGTCTTGCGGGCGCTGGCCGCGATGACCGCGCGCGGATTTCTCGTCCGGCGGTCGGGGATGTTCGCGCGCTCGGAGATCCGCACGGACCGGCGTTTTCCGCACGTGACGGACATCTGGGCCTATCAGCGCAACGCCTTTCGGGAAACGTTGGACGCGCTCACCGCGCTTTCAGCGACTCCCTGAGCGTCGTGCGGCGCCTCGGCCGGTTTGTTCCCCCCATCGTCCGGCAGCGACGTTCCGGTAAATTCAAAAGAAACGGAATAACCAACAAACAGCCCCCACGTCCAAAACAGGCATAAATCGGTAATGAGCGTCTGGACATCGGTGCGAAACCAGCCGGTCAGGCGCGTCATCGCCCACCAGAAACACCCGAAAGCGACGCCGAGCCACGGACTTCGGACCGTGCGGAACAAAGCCGTATACAAAAGCGCCGCCGCCATCGAAAACAGCGTAAACACCGTCCATCCGACGGCGGTCGCCGCGCCGGGCCCGACTGCGTCGGCATCGACGAACGGCCTCGCCCAGTGCGACAACGCCGTTTCTGTAAACCGGAAATATTCCGCAGCCTGAAACGCGAACCCCCAGAGCAAGCCGGCGAAAACTCCCGTCGCGGCGGCATGGCGCCAAACGTTCGTTTTTGGATAATGGCGGGGAGAAAGCGACATGGGACAGTTCTCCTTTTCCACTGTCGCATCGATGGTTTTTCTTATTTTGGACGGAAAGCGAAAGTGGCATTCTCCCGCCGTCCTGCGCTAAAATGATAACAGCAAAGAGAGGTGCCGGACGATGGTGCAGAAAACGCCGCTTTACGGGGGACAAGCCGTCCCAGAAGGAGTCATGTTCGCCGGCCGCAACGTCGTCGTGACCGCGGTTCGGCTGAAAGACAACCGAATCGTATTTTTTGAAGAATTCACCCGCGAACGGCCGTGGCTCAAGCGTATCGGCCGCATTCCGTTCATTCGGGGCATTGCCGCCATCTTGGAGGCGAGTGCGAAAGGTACCCGTCACCTTTACGCGGCCGCCGAACGGTTGGCGGAGGAAGAAGCCGGGCTGGAGTCCGCCCCGTCGAAACCTTCCCGGCCGGACGTGCCGTTTTACCTGAGCGTCGCCGCCGTCGGCATTCTGTCCTTTTTGTTCGGTAAATTTGTCTTTACCCTGGTTCCGCCGATCATCGAAGAAGGGTTGTTCGGTCGGCTGTTTGAAAATCAACTCGCACACAACCTTCTGGAAGGTATGATTAAGACAGTCATGCTATTGTCCTATTTGTCTTTTATTGCGTGGATGCCGCCCGTCAAACGGCTGTTCCAGTACCATGGAGCAGAACACAAGGTGATCAACGCATTCGAGGCGGGCGAGGAGTTGACCGTCGAGGCCGTCCGACGGCAAAGCCGTTTTCATTACCGTTGCGGCAGCAGTTTCATCGTGTTTACCGTCATCGTCGGCGTCGTCGTCTACTCGCTTTTCGAATATGATTCGCTTTGGGAACGGCTTTGGATCCGAATTGCGCTGTTACCCGCCGTCATCGGCGTCTCCTATGAAACGCTGCGGCTGACGAACCGGCTGCGCGGCGTTCCCTTCCTGCGCGGGCTCGGTTATCCCGGCCTCTGGCTGCAAAAACTGACGACGAAAGAGCCGACCGACGACCAGATCGAAGTATCCATCGCCTCGTTCAACCGCATGCGGGAACTCGAACTTCGGCGAACCCGGCCCGCCCTCTCGGCCGAAGCGGCGGTCCCGGCAACACCGACATGAAAGGAGACGCCGGTCGATGCACAAGCGCTGGAAAGTTTCTTGGACCGTCGTGTTGATCCTGACCGCAGTCGGCGCCGTGCGGGCGATCGCGGACGGCCGCTACGCGCCGTTCATTCCGATCGCGCTCGTCCTCGCCGTCGCGTGGACGGCCCATTTTCTTCTCATGCGGCGCTCCGGAGCGCTCAGATTCGGACGGCCGAAAACACGCCCATCGAAACCGTTCGCCCCGCGCCGCGACGACAAGGTCGCCTCGCGCTCGGCGTCCGGCGCCAAAACCGCGCGCAAGTCGTACCCTTTTCGCGTCATCGAAGGCGGCAAGCGCGACCGCTAAACGCTCCATTTGTCGAAAAAGGCCGCAGCCGCCATGCGCCCTGCCTCGAACAGCTCGAGGCTTTTTTCTTTCGGAATGGAAAATTGAGTGGCGCGCACGTCGCCCGTCGGAATCCGAACGGTCCGGGAGCGCGCCGGCTTTTCGATATATCGCTCATCATGCGCGTCCATCATTGTCGAAAACAAAGCGGTCAGCATCGAAACCGGCCCCGTAATTCGGTGCGGCTCTCCTTCTCGCCTGCCGACCAGCCGAAAACCGATCGTCGGCGGCCCGCCGTCGCCTGATTCTTCTTCCAGTAGCCATAACGGAAAATTGCTCAGCAATCCGCCGTCGACGATGTAATACGGCTCCCATGACGGTCCTCTCAACACGACGGGATCGAAAAAAAACGGGATGCTCGCACTCATCCGCACCGCTTTCGAAATGCGCAGCCGCTGCGGATGTAGGCCGTAGCGGGCGATGTCATCCGGCAGGACGAGCAGCCGTCCGCCGCTGATATCGGAGGCGATGATGCGAAGACGCTTGGGAGGAAGATCGCCGAAGGTCGCAAGTCCTTTGGCGGCGAGCAATTCGTCGATCCAGCATTCGAGGCGGTCGGCGGAATAAAGCCCCTTGCGCAGCAGAAGACGAAGCGCCGGCCCGGCATAGCGGAGCCGGTGCAACTTCGAGCGAACGAGAAACGTTTCAAACGGCGTCTCTAAAATAATGCGCTTCATCTCATCGCCGCCGTAGCCGGCGGCCAACAGCGAAGCTACGATCGCGCCGGACGACGTCCCCGCCATCCGCACAAAAGAAAAACCGCGCTCTTCCGCCGCACAGACCGCTCCGGCGAACGCGATGGCGCGCACGCCGCCGCCTTCGAACACAGCATGAATCCGTTTCTCCCCGGCCGCCGTCCGCACCTGCATCCGCATCCGGATCACTCCTTCCCGCGGAAGGCTCCGGAGCCATGGTATGCGGCAACTGAAGCGTCCTATGCCTCGTCGAGTTCGGCGCGTATGACGCGCAACTCTTCCAGCAGCTCCGGACGGCGCCGAAACAGTTCAACCAGACTTTCCAGGCAGGTGATCGATTCCCAGCTCAAATGATGCTCGATGCCTTCGACGTCCTTATAGATGTGCTCTTCGTCCACGCCGATCATGCGCAAAAAGGCTTCCAGCAAATGATGGCGGTCGACGAGACGTTTGCCGATCTTTTTGCCCTTCGGCGTCAGCACGAGCCCGCGATACCGCTCGTAAATCAGATAGCGGTCGCGGTCCAGTTTCTGGATCATTTTCGTCACAGAGGAGGGATGAACCGCCAACCCTTCTGCAATATCGGAGACGCGGGCGTATCCCTTTTCGTCGATGAGTCGATAAATTTTTTCAAGATAATCCTCCATGCTGGGGGTGGCCGTCATCCGTTCTCCCTCCTTGCGGATTGGAACCGTCCGACTGTATAATACAACGAATGACGGCCTTCCGTCAAAACCGGCGAAAAGAAAGGCGCACCCGTTCGCCGCCGAAAACGGCGGTGTTCTGTCGAAAAACGTTGCGTACTCGCCGCCTGTATGATAGAATCAAACCAGCAATCCCATTTTTCGTGAGGGGATTTATCTCTCTTTTCCGTCATTCTGCGCGTCGTCACGGTCGTTTTCGAAATCCCGCACGTCGATTTCAAGCAGCCGGGCGACTTCCTGTCGATACCGTTCGGCTTTCCTGGCTCCTGTAATCAGATTGGACAAGCGGTTCTCGGGGATGTTGTATTTTTGGCAGAAACTGCGTTGATCCATGTGCAGCTCTGCCAATCGTTTTTTGATTTCCCAGCCGAACGGTGTAATCGCGCGCTTTCTCAAAGGAAATCGTCCTCCTCGTCTCGGGAATGGTCGGAAACAGCGGAACAAGTCGCGGCATGAGGAGTGAGGGAAACAAGCTTGCCTCTCCTTATTATAATCGCAAATGCGTAATCTTTCAATTCGTTTTTACGAAAGAGGCGGAATCATGGAGGAACGTAGAAACACGAATCCGAGAAAAGAAAAAACGTAGGAAATTTACCGCAGGCTTGAATTGTTCATGAAATCGCGGGGCATTTCCCAGAGCGAATTCGCCAAAACGCTCGGCATTTCTTCTGGGAACGTCGGCGACTGGAAACGCGGCAAATCCGCCCCCGGCGTCGGAGTCCTGATCGAAATCGCCAAAAGATTTGGCATTTCCCTCGACTGGCTCATCCTCGGCAAAACCGACGGCGCGGCAGGCGTCCGGGAAGAGGGAGGTGTTTATTTTTTTGACGATCGATGGCAACTGCATTGCCAAATCGACGAACTCGATGAGCAGGAATGCGCTTTCATCAAAGAATATCTCGAATTTACCCAATATCGCAAACGACATAAGAAATCCTAGCGGTCATCGCGACCGACGCCGCGCCCACACCACGGCGCCCGCCAACAAAACCAGCAGCGTCAACACGACGGTGGCACCGGGCGCCAAATTCCATGCTCCGGCCGCCAATAGCCCCACGACGATCGCCGTTTCCGCCGAAACAATGGCGACAGCTGCCGCGCGACGGAAGCCGTCGGCGACCGCAAGGCTGATCGCCGCAGGAATGACGAGCAGCGCTGAAACAAGCAGCGCGCCGACGATTTTAATCGCCACCGCGATCGCCGTCGCGGCGAGCGCCGTCAGAACGCCGTTTAACGTCTGCACCGGCAGGCCGCCGACGTGCGCCGCCTCCTCGTCGAACGCGAGCAGATACCATTCCTTTCTCAGCGCGACCAGCATCGCGAGGACGACCGCCGTAACTCCGCCGATCGCGGCGAGTTCCCCGCCGCTCAACGTATAGACGCTTCCGAACAGATACGCCGAGACGTTCAGGTTGAACCCGCGGCCGAGCGTAAACAAAAACGCGGCAAGGGCCACCCCTCCCGACATCGTGATCGCGACCGCCAATTCGGCGTAGGCTCGATAAGCGCGGCGCAACCATTCCACGGCGAAGCCGGTCGCCAGCGCAAACCCGAGCCCGGCCGCAAGCGGCCAAACGCCGATTAACAAACCGAGCGCCACGCCCGCAACCGAAGCGTGCGCAAGCGAGTCCCCGATCATCGACAATCGCCGGAGAACGAGAATGACGCCGATCGCCGGCAACATGAGGCCGACCAGCAGTCCTCCCGCCAGTGCTCGCAAAAAAAACGGTTCAACCCAAACGTCCATCCGACACCCTCTCCCACGCCTCGCGAAAACCGTGCACGAGATCCGTGCGACCGCAATCTTCCGCCGAATGCACATGGCGAGCATAGGCCCGCAGCCCACCGTGCTCGAACACCGGTTCGCTTTCCAGCACGTCGCGCAACGGTTCCCGGTCGTGCGTCACCAGCACGATCGTCAGCCGGTGCCGCTCGTGCATATGCCGCAACATGGCGAAAAAAGCCGCCTGCGTTTCCGCGTCGAGACCTGCGGTCGGCTCGTCGAGCAAAAGCAGATCCGGATTGCGGACGATCGCCCGCGCAAGCAACACCCGCTGCTGTTGGCCGCCCGACAATCTGCCGATCCGGCGTTCGGCCAAACCGGCGACACCGAGCGCCTCCATCGCCTCTTCCGCCCGCCGCCTGTCTTCGGCCGTCAGCCTGCGGAACATCCGGTCGCGGCCGTACAGCCCCGACAGCACGACTTCGCGCACCGTCGTCGGGAACAAAGGATTGAGATGGCTCCGCTGCGGCATATAGCCGACGCGCCGCCAATCGCGGAAAGACAACAAGTCGCGGCCGAACAGCCGTACCGTTCCTTTGTGCGGGCGAAGCAAGCCGACCGCCAGCTTCAACAGCGTCGTTTTTCCGGAACCGTTCGGCCCGACCAGCGCGCAAAAATCTCGTTCCCGCACCCGCCAGGACAGCCCGTCCGCCACGCGCCGATTCTCGTAGGCGAACGATACGTTTTCCATTTCGAGAACGAACGGATGACAATCCGGCGCCGTACTCATCGGTTTCTCCGCCCCTCGTCAGCGCAAGGCCGCCAACAGATGGCGCAAATTGTCTTCCATCAGCGTCAAATACGTGACGCCCGCGCGCTGCTGCTCTTTCGTCAGCCCTTCCATCGGGCTGAGCACCAAGGTACCGACGCCGGCGTCTTTCGCCAACGTCTCTGCGACATCGGACGGAACGAGTTCTTCGAAAAAAATATACCGGATCCCGCGTTCACGCACAAATTCCGCGATTTGTCTCATCGTCTGGGCGGTCGGCTCGGCATCCGGCGCAAGTCCCATGATCGGCACCTGGATGAGGCCGTAATCGCGGGCGACATACCCGAACGAGTCGTGCGAAACGACGAACTCCTTGCGCGACACCGCCCCGAGCTCCGCGGCATAGCGGCGGTGCAAATCATCGAGCCGTGCGATCAGCCGGGACGCGTTTTGTTCGTAAACGTCGCGCCGTTCGGGATCAGCCCGAACCAAACCGTCTCGGACATTTTCGGCAAGCTTTCGCGCCTGAAGCGGGCTGACCCAGACATGCGGGTCGGCGACCGTTTCGCCTTTTTTCCCGTGTTCGTCCGTAACGTATAAAACGTCGACGCCTTTGGACGCTTCAACGATCACCGGCCGGTTCGATCCGTCGAAACTGGCGATCGCGTCGCCGACCCAGCTTTCGAAACCGAGTCCGTTATAGACGAAAACGTCCGCCTGCTCCATTTCCTGCCGGTCGCGCGCGCCGGGCGACCAATCGTGCGGTTCGACGCCCGTCGGTACCAGATTGACGACACGGACGTGCGACCCTCCGATCTCTTCTGCGATGAAGGCAAGCGGATAAAACGAAGCGACGACGACCGTCCGGCCGCTTTCTTCCGAATGCCGCATAACGCCCGAACATGCCGACAAGGCTAAGGCGGAACAAACGGTCCAAACGAGCGCGGCCGCCCGCCGTATACCAACAAACCGGATCGTCTTCCGGTCAAGCTGGTTCATCGGTGTTTCCTCCTCAATAATCGTAATGATTACGGTTTATAATCATAAAACAATCGGGGGGTGATCGTCAACCCCCCATTTGGCGTCATCCGCTCAGCGAACGACCGAGCCTTCCGGCATATCCTCCGCTACCGTCACAAGCGACAGCCGGTCGCCGGCCGAAGCGGCCAGAATCATCCCCTGCGACCACTCGCCGCGCAGCTTGACGGGCTTCAAGTTCGTCACGCAGACGACCTTGCGCCCGACGAGTGCTTCCGGAGCGTAATGTTCCGCGATGCCTGACACGACCTGGCGCGTTTCCGTCCCGAGATCGAGCCTGAGCTTGAGCAGCCGGTCCGCGTTCGGCATCCGCTCGGCGGCAACGACGCGGGCGACACGAAGTTCTACTTTGTCGAATTCGTCGATCGTGATGACGCCCGGCGTCTTTCGCGCTTCCTCTTCCTCCGGCTGCCGTCTGCCCTGTCGGTCGCCTTGACCGCCGCCCTGATCACGGTCCTGACCACCGCCTTGATCGCCGCCTTTCGGCGCCATCGAAGCGGCGATGTACGCGATTTCAGCCTCCGCATCCAGCCGCGGAAAAAGCGGCTGGCCCTTCGCTACACGCGTTCCGGCCGGCAACAGCCCGAACGTTTTGGCGCTGTCCCAGGCGGCGAGAGCCGGATCGCCGACGCCGAGCTGCGCGCGGATCGCGCCCGGTGCGCGGGTCAGGAACGGCTGAAGCAGCACCGACACGATGCGCAGGCTTTCGGCCAGATGATACAGCACCGAACCGAGAACCGGACGGCGTTCGGGATCGCGGGCAAGCGCCCAAGGCTGCGTCTCGTCGATGTACTTGTTCGTTCGCCCGATCAGCTGCCAGATCGACGCCAGCGCCACGGAAAATTCCATCCGCTCCATCGCGTCCTCCACCCGTTCAACCGTCCGCGCAGCCGTTTCGACCAGATCGCGGTCGAACGGCGTCGCGTCCGCGACTCGCTCGGGAATCCGCCCCTCGAAATACAGCTCAATCATCGACAGCGTCCGGTACAGCAGGTTGCCGAGATCGTTCGCGAGATCGGAATTGACGCGCTCGACGAAACTTTCCGGCGTAAACGTCCCGTCCGCGCCGAACGGCACTTCGCGCAACAAATAATACCGCAGCGCGTCGAGGCCGTACCGGTCGATCAGCACGACGGGGTCGACGACATTGCCCTTCGATTTCGACATTTTGCCGTCTTTCATCAACAGCCAGCCGTGGCCGAACACTTTTTTCGGCAGCGGCAGGCCGAGCGCCATCAGCATGATCGGCCAGTAAATCGTGTGGAACCGGACAATCTCCTTGCCGACGAGATGGACGTCTGCCGGCCAGAACGTCTCGAATTTCTCCGGATTGTCGGTGCCGTAGCCGAGCGCCGTGATGTAGTTCGACAACGCGTCGATCCAGACGTAAACGACGTGCTTCGGATTGCTCGGCACACGGATGCCCCAGCCGAACGACGTGCGCGACACGGCGAGATCTTCCAGCCCCGGCTTGATGAAATTGTTGATCATCTCGTTTTTGCGCGACTCCGGCTGGATGAAATCCGGATGCTTTTCGTAGTGCTCAAGCAGCTGGTCCACATATTTACTCATACGGAAAAAATAACATTCTTCCTTGACGCGTTTGACCGGTCGGCCGCAATCCGGGCAGTTGCCGTCGACGAGCTGCCGCTCCAGGTAAAACGACTCGCACGGCGTACAATACCATCCCTCGTACTCGCCGAGATAGATATCGCCCTGGCGGATGAGCCGTTCGAAAATGTCGGCGACGACTTTCTTATGGCGCTCCTCCGTCGTGCGGATGAAGTCATCGTATGAAATGTCGAGCTTCTTCCACAGCTCCTGGATGCCGGCAACCATCCGATCGACGAACTGCTGCGGCTCGAGACCGCGTTCGCGCGCTTTCTCCTCGATTTTCTGCCCGTGCTCGTCGGTTCCCGTCAAATACATGACGCGATAGCCTCGCAACCGCTTATACCGCGCCATCGCGTCGCCGGCCACCGTCGTGTACGCGTGGCCGATATGAAGCTTGTCGCTCGGGTAATAAATCGGCGTCGTAATATAAAACGTCTTCGCCGCGCTGTCCCCCATCGTTCACACCCTTTCTCTTCGAGTCGACTTCTCGTCGGCTGCCGGAACGGGATCGTAGCCGCCGGGATGAAACGGATGGCATTTGGCGATGCGCCGGACGGCCAGCGCGACGCCGCGCCGGACGCCGTGGCGTTCGATCGCTTCGATCGCGTAAACGGAACAGGACGGATAGAACCGGCAAACCGAAGGCAGAAGCGGCGACACCGCGACCCGGTAAAACCGGATCGGCGCGGCCACAAGCCTTCTGGCGAACCGTCGCGCCGCTTCAGACCGGAGCATGCCCGCCGTCCCCTTTTGATTCGCGACATTCTCCGCAAAACCCGAACACCTCGAACCGGTGGCGCACGATCTCCGCGTCGGGCGGCAAACCGGCGGCATCCGGCATCGGGCAATAGTCGATCGGCTCGACGCGGTCACAGCCCAGGCAGATGAAATGATGATGGTGACCTGAACGGCCTTCGCACCGAAGCCGGAATTTGACGCCTCCGTCGAGCGTAAATTGCTCCAGAATGCCGAACTCATGCATTTGCCTTAAGTTGCGGTAGACGGTGTCGAAACTCAGACCGGGATACCGTTCGGACATGCGTTCGTATACTTCTTTCGGCGTCCAGTAGCCGTCTTTTTCCGCAAAAAGCCGGGCGAGCGTCTTCCGCTGTTCCGTAATGCGCATCCCGCGAACCGCCATGTCGCGCAAAATGTCCTCGACGCCCATCGATCAGCCCCCCGGACGGATCGATCCCCGTTTTCTTCCCATCATGCAACAAAAACGGACAAACGTCAAATCCGCATAACCGAAAGGGCAACCCCGCCATACTAAAATCAAAAGGTTACGGAAACGGGGGAAATCCGCCTTGCGCCACATCCGACTGCCGCCGGGGCGAGATCCGCGCATCCGCCCGTTTATTCGGCTTCTTTTGGCCGAACAGTCCGGCCCTCCCCGGCTTTCGTTCTACCGGATGATCCGCAGCGAGCCGTTCCGCGAGCTATGCGGCTATTACCACCAGCCGCTCGACCCGTGTTCGCTCGTCCGATTCCGCCATGCGGCGCGTCTGCTCGAAAAGACGTTCGAGCCCGCGGCGCGTCACCCCTCGACGGATTCACAGCATACGCTGTGATCGGAGGTCGATCGCCATGCCGGCCGGATTTCCTTTTCCTTGGAATCAGTTCGAGCGTCTGTTCGGCATTCGTCCTCCCGAAAACATCGCCGAACTCGCCCTCGATCCCGAACGCCTCGACACTTATGTCCGCGAGGAAATCGACCGCTGTCTCCGCAAAGCGACGGCGCCCGGCGCTTCCGCCCGACCGGACGACGGGCGTTCGCCGATCCGGACGGCCGAAATCGGCCGGACCTTGACGGTCCGAATCGCCGTTCCCCCGCGCATAGAGCCTGACCGCCTGCGCATCCGCGCCGGCCGCTGGCATGTCCGGATCGAGGCTCATCCTTCCTTCGGCATCCGAACCGTACGCCTTCCCTCCGCCGTCGAACCGGCAACCGGCAGGGCCGTTCTCCGGCGCGGCTACCTCGAAATCCGCTTCCGCAAGGCCGCCGACGAACCTCTCTTCGACATACCCGTCGGACGGGAAAACTGAGCCCCTGCGCCGACGCCCGGCCGCGGTCGGAACTCCGGCTGGGCGTCCGTCATACAATGCAACAAAAAAGGATGGAGACGAATGCCGAACGTCTACAACATCTTCAGCATCAAGATCAACGACGTTTCACGCAACGGCTCCGTCAACTTCGGCAACAACATTTTTAAGGGCAACACCGCCAATTCCAAGTCCGTCGGCGGCAATTTCGTCGTCGGCGACGCCAGTCCATCTTTCAACGTCGACCGAAACGCCGTCTCCGATCCGGACATCGCCGACCAGACCGGCCGCACCATTTGAGGGGGAACGCCACCATGCAGATCGCGATCGCGGTGATCCGCATCCAGATGATCACCAACCTGGGTTCCCTGAACATCGGCACAACCGTTTTTTGTCGGAACCGGGCGACGACCGTTTCCGCCGGCCGAACGGTAGCTCCCGGCCCGGCCGGTCCATCCGCCGTCATGCCGGAACCGACGATTCCCACCCCTCCATAAGGAGCGATCCGCAATGTTTCCACCCTGCGTCGACTGGCTTGCACTTCGACTGGCCAAGCTTGAAGAAGACATCCGGTCGCTGAAAGAAGATCTTCGGAACATGCTCCCACTTCGGATCGGAAATATCACCTATAAAATTCAAGAAATGAACGTCCGTGAACTCAGTGGGACGTTGCACGTCGGCGTTTCCGCGCTGGGCGACGAAGAAGGGTTGAAAACGTTGCTCAACCATTCCGCGGGAGAAGATGAGGCTGCCGAAGCGCCCGATCCGGCAAAAGAAAACGGCAGCATAGAAGGAGGGAACGAGCCGGGATGACCGCGCACGCCTGCATCCGCTGCGGCCATAGACCCGAACAAGGAGACGAATATTGCATCCTGTGCGGGGCGCCGGTGCGCAACCGATGTACGAACGACGGCGGACCGTTCGGCGACCCGTGCACTCACGTCAACGGCCCGAACGCGGCGTTTTGCGCCAAGTGCGGACACCGCACCGTTTTTCACAAAGCCGGCCTGATCGCGTCGCCGTATGCGGAAACGGTCGGCCACCGGACGGCAGATCCCGACGAATGGCGACATTTTTCTCATCGATTTTTTTGGGACTGATTTTTCATTCGCGGCCGCCGGACGATGAAACGTTCCGGTGAAGTTCCGGCAGACGCCGGACGACCTGCTCGGACATCCTGAACAGTTCGGCGGCGCGCCGAAACTCGTCCTCCGTCACGGCCGGTTTCCCCGCGCCCGGCCGAATCGGGTAAATCTCCCCGTCTTCGAATCCTTGCCCGGGAATGAACAGCGCCTCGTCGTTGAGAAACGAACCCGACGGCAAATAGTACGATTGGGGGAGCAGATTCGGGCCGGGCAAAAACAGGTTTTTCCCGAAACGAATCCCGCCGTCGTCCGGAAATCCCATCAACTCCGCCACGGTCGGAAAAACGTCCGCCTGTCCACCTACCCGGTCGATCGTCTGCGGCGCGACGTCGGCGACGCCGGGCAACAGAACGAGAAGCGGCACGTTCAGCATGTCGACGTAGCCGTAATCGCGCCCCAACAGTTCGGCCATCAGCCGCTTTTCCTCGCGCGTCAGCGCGTAGATCGGCAGGCCGAGATGGTCGCCGTAGATGACGACGAGCGAACGGTCCCACAACCCGCGGGAGCGCAGCTCGTCGACGAACAGCCCGAGCGCCTCGTCCGCATAATGCTGCGCCTGCAGATATCGGCCCACAAGCGTGCCGGCGAACCGGTCGGGCAGCTTCAGCTTGATTTTTTCCTCGGGCAGGATGTAGGGATGGTGTGCGGACAGGGAAACGACCTGCGCGTAAAACGCCTTGCCTTCGCGGTGCAGCCGATCGAGCTCTTCCGCCGTTTTGCGGTACAGGACTTCGTCCGAGGCGCCGAACGCGATGACGTCTTGCTCGCCGAAAAACGCCATATCGTAGTAACGTGAAAAACCGAGCGCCGGATAAAGCTCATCGCGATTCCAAAATTCAACCGTATTGGTATGGAACGTGACGGCCTCGTAGCCGTATGTCCTGAACAGCCTCGGCAAACCCGGCAGTTCCCGGCCGGTATATTCCCGCGACGCGGCGCCGGCGGAAGGCACATAAAACGACGTGTTGACGACGAATTCGGCGTCCGAGGTGTTGCCTTGCCCGACCTGCTGGAAAAAGCGCGGGAAATAGATCGCCTCCCGCTTCAGCCGGTTCATGACCGGCGTCACTTCCCGGCCGTCGACGGTCAGGTCGAGCAAAAAATTTTGAAACGACTCCAGCTGGACGATGATGACGTTGCGTCCGGAGGCGAGACCGAACTGCGGCGAGTGTACGTCCTTCTGTTCATCGCCTTTGACGGCGGCGACGACTTCCGGCGTTACGACCGGCAGTCCGGCGGCGAAGCTCGACGACTCCGTCCAGGCTCGGGCGGCGTCGGAGATGATCGTGTACACCTGGTAATGCATAATCCCCATTTCGCGCGTCTGGCGCAATTCGTTGACGATCGCGCGGTTTTGCCAGATCAAAAACGCTCCGGCCGCGAAAGCCGCGACCGCGACCGCCCGCCGGAGTTTGTCCGGTGCCGGCCGCGCCGACTGGAGCGCCGGGATTTTCCCCCTTTTCCACGCGAACCATCCGGCCATGACGACCAAATCGGTGAAAATGAGCAAAAAGTACGGATGCATCAGCGAATAGACGCTCTGCCGGACTTCGAACAACTGGTTGATCTGCTGAAGCGCGTGATACGTCACGACGATGCCGTAATATTTGTAGTACATGATGACCGCGAAATAAATCCCCGTCAGCAACAGGTCTGCCGTCCAATAAGCCGCCCATTTGCGGACGCCGCCCCATCGCTCGATGAAGACGAAGACGAGCCAAACAAACGGAAGCTCGACGACGAGCGGCCGCCACAGACACGACGCGTCCGCACCGAACAGCACGGCATACGCCAGCGCCGCTTTGGCCCAAATCAAAACCGAAAACAGACCGAACGGTCTGAGAGCCACCGACCCATCGTCCTTTCTGGATTTACATTCCTTTTACATTCCCCTTCCCATTATAATACACTTCCGCCGGTCCGGCTACCATCACGCGGATACCGCGTTCCTCAAGCCGAGCGAGCATCTGGGCGTCCGCTCCGTCGTCGGTGATCAACAGGTCGATTTCATCCGGCGCGGCGAAGGCGGTAAACGGCCGAATGCCGAGTTTGCTCGAGTCGGCGAGTAAGAATACGTGTTCGGCGATGTCGATCATGACGCGCTTGACGAGCGACTGCCATTCGTTCGATTCGCCCGCGCCGGTATCGGGATGGATTCCCTTACACGACAAAAACGCCTTGTCGACGCGGTACCCCGCCAGCGACCGCTCGGCGAGAGGGCCGACGTAGGACAGCGAGCGGCGGGCGAGCTGACCGCCGGCCGATACGACGTCGATCTTTTCTTTGCCGCACAGTTCGAGCGCCACCTGGATCGAGTTGGTCAGAACGGTCAAACGGATGTCCGGCAGCAGGCGCGCGACATAGCACGCCGTCGTGCTGGCGTCGAGCACGATCCGGTCGCCTTCGCGGATGTGGCGGACGGCTTCCGCCGCGATCCGGCGTTTTTCTTCCGCATGGGTGATTTCCCGCACGCGGTGCGGCACTTCGCTCTGCGCTTCGCGGACGCTGATCGCGCCGCCGTGGCTGCGAATCAGTTTGCCTTCGTTTTCGAGCCGGACGAGGTCGCGGCGGATCGTTTCCTCGGTGACGCCGAACAGCCGGCTCAGCTCGGAAACGCGTACGCTGCCTTGTTCGTTGACGAGTCGGACGATTTTCTGCAGACGTTCGGCGATCAGCAAGCCGAATCCCCCCGCTCCGTAAGGCCGACGAACCGCGCATACGCCTTTTCCCAATCGTCGGCGTCTGGTCCGTCCGCCCATGCCTGTCGCGGTTCGTATACGCGGCATTCGAACGAGGCGCGGACGACGGCGCGGGCTTCACGGAGGTCGCGCAGCGCGCCGCGGGCGATGAATTGGACGAGCAAATTGCCGATCGCGCTTGCCTCCGCGGGACCTGCGAGCACCGGCTTGCCGACGGCGGCGGCGGTCATCCGACAGAGCAGTTCGTTGTGAATGCCGCCGCCCGTCATGTGCAGCCGGTCGAATCGTTTGCCGGCGAGCGCCTCCGTCCGCTCGAGCGTTCGCCGGTAGGCGAGCGCGAGGCTTTCCAACACCGTGCGCACGACGGCTCCGGGCGTTTCGGGAACGGGCTGGCCGGTTTCCGCGCAAAACCGTCGGATGCGCTCCGGCATGTCGCCGGGCGCCAGGAAGCGCACGTCGTCCGGGTCGACGAGCGACCGAAGCGGCGGTTCCGATTCCGCCATGCGCACGAGTTCGGAGTATGACCAGCTGTAGCCTTGGTTTTCCCACGTGCGGCGGCATTCCTGCAAAAGCCACAGCCCCATGATGTTTTTAAGCAGCCGGAACGTGCCGAATACGCCGCCTTCATTGGTGTAATTCCACCGGAGACACGCGTCGGTCAACACCGGAGCGGCGAGTTCGGTGCCGAGAAGCGACCAAGTACCGCAAATCAAATAGGCGAAATCCGGCGTTTCCGCCGGTACGGCGGCGACAGCCGACGCCGTGTCGTGTTCGCCGACGGCAATGACGGGCACCGGTCCGACGCCGAGCTCGTCGCGGACGTCGGCGGTCAGTTCGCCCGCCGGCGTACCCGGTTCGACCGGATCGAGCAACAACCGCTCCGGCAAGTCGAGCGCCTGCAGGATCCGTTTTTCCCATTGCCGTGCCGTCGGATTGAACAGCTGCGTCGTCGTCGCGTTCGTGAACTCGGTCGCCTTACGCCCGGTCAGGAAATAGCGCAGCAAATCCGGTATCATGAGCAGCGACTCCGCCTGTTCCAGCAGAAACGGGGCGCGCTTGCGGAGCGCATAGAGCTGGTAAACCGTGTTGAAGGGCAAAAACTGAATGCCGGTCCATGCAAAAATGCGGTCGCGGCCGAGCAGAGCCGTGACTTCCTCCATCGCGCCGGCGTGGCCCTCGTCGCGGTAATGGTAAGGGTTTCCGAGCAGTTCGCCGTGGCGGCCGATCAGGCCGAAATCGACCGCCCACGAGTCGACGCCGATGCTGCCGAGTTCGCCCGATGTGCGCCGCGCGGCGCGAATGCCGAGCTTCACTTCGTGCAACAGGCGCAGGATGTCCCAGTGCAGCCGTCCGGCCGCGCGCACAGGAATGTTTTCGAAACGGTGGACCTCGGCGACCGTCAGGCGGCCGTCCTGTTCGAGCGAGCCGACGACCGCCCGTCCGCCGCTTGCGCCGAGATCGAACGCCAGCGCAGGCCGATCCGCGCTCACCAGCCCGCACCTCCTACGCCGCGCGCCAAAATTTTCTCGGCGTAGCCGCTTTTGCGGTAGGCGTCCATCGGGTCGACGGGAACGCCCATTTCCTCGCGGACGACCGCAAGCAGCGGCGAAACGTCGGTCTCGAACGCGCTGCGGACGGCGTGTTCGGCCGCCAGCACGTCGCCGGCTTCCTGAGCGCGGCGCACTTCGTCGAAATTGATAAGCAGCGCCTTGGCGTATTGGGTTTGGACGTTCAGCACCGAACGGATCATTGCAGGAATTTTCGGCTCGATGTTGTGGCTCTGGTCGATCATGTAGGCGATGTTGTCCGCCGTTTCGCGCACGCCGTCGTCGCCGTTTTCGGCCGCCTCGACGATTTGGTAGAAAATGAGGAACAGCTCGTACGGATTGATCGCGCCGACGATCAGGTCGTCGTCGGCGTATTTGCGGCTGTTGAAATGAAAACCGCCGAGTTTTTTCTCGTCCAGCAAATACGCGACGATGTGTTCGACGTTCGTTCCCTGCGGATGATGGCCGGTATCGACGAGCACCTCCGCCTGGGGGCCGAGTTTGTTCGCCAGGTTGAACGCCATGCCCCAATCGGCCAAGTCGGTATGGTAAAAAGCCGGCTCAAAAAATTTGTATTCGATCAGCATGCGCATGCCGGGATCGAGCCGGGCGTACACTTCGCGCAGCGCTTCTTCCATCCACGCCTTGCGCCGGCGGATGTCGCCCTGGCCGGGATAGTTGGTGCCGTCCGCAAACCACAGGCTGAGGATGTTCGACCCGACCGCGCGCATGACGTCGATGCATTCCAGGATGTGGTTGATCGCTTTCCGGCGGACGCGCGGATCGGTGTGCGTCACGCTGCCCAGCATGTAGTCGTCGTCTTGAAACAGGTTCGGGTTGACGGCGCCGATCGCAATGCCGAGCGATTCCGCGTGGCGTTTAAGCTCGGCGTAGTCGTCGACGCGGTCCCACGGGATGTGGACGGCGACTGTCGGGCAAATGCCGGTCAGTCGGTGCACCATCGCGGCGTCTTCGAGTTTTTCGAACGGGTTGCGCGGAACGCCGGCCTTGCGGAACACTTTGAACCGCGTGCCGGAGTCGCCGTAGCCCCACGACGGCGTTTCGACGCGGAACGCCTTCAGTTTTTCTTTGACGCGGGCGAGGTCGATGCCGCGCGCGTTCTGTCGTTCTTCAAACAGCCGGTATTCGCGGTCGAGGTTCATGGAACGGTTCGCTCCTTTCCTGCGCGGTGAATCGCGCGGTTCTTATCGCGTGAACGCCGCCGCTACGCCGCCGTCGACGGTCAGCATGCAGCCGGTCGTTTTGGCCGATCGGGACGAGGCGAAAAACGCAACCGCCTCGGCGATGTCCTGCGGGTAGACGTTTTGCAGCAAAATCGTTCTTTTCCGGTAATACTCTTCCAATTCTTCGGGACGGATGCCGTACGTCGCCGCGCGTTCTTTGCGCCATTCCGACGTCCAGATTTTCGAGCCCTGCAGGACGGCGTCGGGCAGGACGCAGTTGACGCGAATGCCGTACTCTCCACCTTCGGCGGCGACGCAGCGGGCGAGATGGACTTCGAGCGCCTTAGCCGCGCTGTAGGCGGAAGCGTTTTTGCCGGCGTAGACGGAGTTTTTCGAGCCGATGAAAATCATGCTGCCGCCGACGCCCTGCTCTTTCATCATGCGGAACGCCTCGCGCGCGGCGAGAAAGTAGCCGGTGCCGAGCACGTTCAGGTTGAGCCGCCATTCGTCGAGCGACGTTTCGTCGAACGGACTGGAGGTGGCGAGTCCGGCGTTGTTGACGAGAATGTCGACGCCGCCGTACATCAGCGCCGCTTCGCGGAACGCCGCCGCGACTTCGGCTTCGTCCGTCACGTCCATCTTGACGGCGATCGCCCGGCCTTCGCCGAATTCGGCGTTCAGTTCGTCCGCCACCGCTTTCGCGCCTTCCAGGTTCAGGTCGGCGACGACGACGTGGGCGCCTTCGGCCGCCAGCCGGCGCGCCGTCGCGCTGCCGATGCCGCCCGCCCCGCCGGTGACGAGCGCGACTTGCCGCGAAAATTCGGCTTCCGGCGGCGCCAGCGTCAATTTGTACAGTTCGAGCGGCCAGTATTCGACGTTGTAGGATTCGTTTTCGTTCAGCGAGACGAAATCGCCGAGCGTCGTCGCGCCGCGCATGACGGCGACCGCGCGGTGGTACAAGGCGGCGCTGACGAGTGCCATCGCGCGGCTTTTTCCGGTCGTGATCATGCCGACGCCGGGGATGAGGATGACGCGCGGCGCAGGTTCGCTCATGACGTCGCCTTCGTTGCGGTTCGCCTCGAAATAGGCGCGGTAGTCGCGTTTGTACGTCTCGATGCCTTCGCGGAGCGCCCGTTTCAGCGATTCGACGTCGCCGGACGCCGGGTCCCAGTCGACGAACAGCGGTACCCGTTTCGTATGAACGAGATGGTCGGGGCACGCCGCGCCGATTTGCGAAAGGCGCGCCGCGTCGCGGGCGTTGACGAAGCGCAGGATGTCGTCGCCGTCGTCGAACGCGAGCAGCATCCGTTTTTCGCGGCTGACGAGGCCCCGTACGAACGGCATGACGGCCGCGGCGATTTCCTTGCGGCGTTCCGACGGCAACGCTTCGTGTTTCGGCCCGCCGAACAAGGCGTCTTCTCGGACTCGCGCTTCGATGTAAGTTTCGGCTTCTTGGATGATGGCGATCGTACGGCGGTAGCAGTCTTCCGACGTCTCGCCCCATGTGACGAGGCCGTGTTTTTCCATCAGGACGAGCTCGGCTTTCGGGTTCTCGCGGACGGCTTCGGCGATCATTTTGGAAAGCCGGAAACCCGGGCGGACGTAAGGTACCCAGACGAACCGGTCGCCGTAGATTTCGCGCGCGATGTCCCGGCCGCGGCTCGTGCAGCAGATGCTGATGATCGCGTCGGGATGCGTGTGGTCGACGTGCGGAAACGGCAAAAAGGCGTGCAGAAGCGTTTCGATCGACATGCGCGGATGTTTGGGGTCGATCATGCAATGCGTCAGGTAGGCGACCATGTCCTCGTCGGTCATGTCGTCGCGTTCGTCCATGAGCGGCAAAATGTCGTCGAGCCTTAAACCCGTGAAGTGTTTTTCACGGGCTGTAGCGAGGTCGGAACCGCTGCCCTTGACCCACAACACGCGGACCGGACGGCCGCGGAAGTCGGTCTCCGTCGTCTTGACCGACGTGTTGCCGCCGCCCCAGTTCGCGACGGAACGGTCGGCGCCGAGCAGGTTGGAGCGGTAGACGAGCCGCGCCAGTTCGGTCTCACAGACTCGGGCTTTGTCGGGATCCCACAGATTCGCAACCATGATGACCTCCGATTTGTTGGGATAATGTCTGTTTTTATTGTACCACATGTTCGCGCAGTGTTCAAAATTGCTTTTGCACTTTATCCCATCGGCTCAGGGGAGAAGCAGGAAAAGCGCGGGTCCACCCTAACCCCCGCCCCATGCCGCTTCGCGCAGCGGCGTCTGTCCCGATGCACCCGAGAAACAGCAGGTCGGCCGCAGCGGACTTCCGGTAATTGCGGCCGAAAAATTTTTCGACGAAGGACTTGAAATACGAACATATGTTTGATATCCTCGTCTTGTCGGGAGGTGTCGCACCGTGAACGAATCCACAGTTTTTTCCGCAATCGCGCCGTCCGAAAAGGCACAGGATGCGCCCGAACTGCGCTTTTCCGAGGAATCCGAATGCGCCGAGTTTCTTTTTCGTCTCCGTTGGCCCGACGGCTTCCGGTGTCCCCGATGCGGTAACGGCGGCGCCTACAAGGTCGCGACCCGCCGACTGCCGCTTTACGAATGTACTCGGTGCGGGCACCAAGCGTCGCTTACCGCGGGCACCGTCATGGAAGGCAGCCGTACCCCTCTCGTCAAATGGTTCTACGCAGCCCGCTGCCTTGCGCAAAACGACGGCATTACGGCCAAGGCATTAGCGCAGAAAATCAGGGTGACCTATAAAACGGCCTGGACGATGCTGCACAAATTGCGTAAAGCGATCTCCGAAGACGACCGCAAACGCAAACTGTCCGGAATCGTCCGCATCTGCGACGGCGAATACCGTCCTTATATGGGATGCAGCTCGTCGATCTGGCGGGATCCGAGAGAGTTTCCTGTTTTGGTCGGAATTTCCGAAACGGCGGACGTTCGCCCGGTAGCCGTCAAACTGAAAGAAGCGGCAAAAAACCCACACGATCGATCGTGGACGCACAAGGGCGATGTGTGGAAATTCATCGAGGACCATTGCGAAGAGAACGTCCGTCCGTCGGAAATCAGCATCGGCAGGTTCAGAGCTCCGGCGCGGAAAAAAGGGCTCCTCATCTTTCGTGCCGCACGGCAATGGCTTCGCAGGACGTTCCGCGGCATCGGGCGCAAACACCGGCAAGCATACTGGGATGAATACGCCTATCGGTTGAATGCGGGTTTTACGAATGCATGCGCTTTCGCCGCACTGCTCCGGCTGTGCGCGACGACCGGCCGCACGACTTACCGGAAACTCGTTTCTTCTGTATGAATCCTCAAGTCGTTTCTGAGCCGATGGGATACATTTCAAAAGACTTAAAAAACAAAAACTCACACCCCTCAACAAGCGCCCGGCCATCTGTTAAAATGAAACCGACGACACGGCCAGACCGTTTCGGGAAGGGAGAAACCGTCCGCCATGGACGCCATCGTCTACGATCTTGAATTTTCGTCGAACCGTTCGCGCACGGGGGAAATCATCGAGATCGGAGCCGTCCGGCTGACGCGCGACCCGGCATCCGGCGAATGGTTGATCGCCGACACGTTTTCTACGCTCGTCAAGCCCAGAACACATCTCAACAACGACACCGTCCAGCTGACCGGCATCGAAAGGACGCAGCTCGCCGATGCCCCGACGTTTGCGGAAGCGATCGATGCGTTTCGTGCCTGGGTCGGCGATCGGCCTTGCTATTTTTGTACGTGGGGACCGGAAGACCGTATTTTGCTGATCGAGCGGTGCCAGGAACTCGGCCTCGACATCGGCGAATGGTTCCGCAACCACAACGATTTGCAGCGGCAGTTTTCCGAGCGCTACAGCCGTGAAAACGGAACACGTTTCCGCCAGATCGGCTTGAGGAAAGCTTGCGAAATCGTCGGGGTCGCCATAGAAGGCCACGAGCACCGTGCGCTCGACGACGCCCGAACGACGGCGCGGCTGTTCCTGCAAGCTCAGGACTGTTTTGAACTTCGGACGAATACACCGGAAGAGCTCTCCAAATACGAAACCCGCGTCATTTACTCTTCCGGCGACGCCGATACCGACGAAACCGCCAATCCCTTCGCCAAACTGGCCGGACTGTTTGCTCCGCCCCGCGAACACTGAAAGCGTTGCATCATCTGCGCTCCGTCGACGCCCGCCAGATCGTTTTGCCGTAAATCAGCGTTTTTTCCGGAGGATCGTCGGGATGCCTGATGCGCCAGAGCAGTTTGTCGACCGCCCGCATGCCGAGCAGTCGCTTCGGCACGTCGACCGTCGTCAGCGGAGGATCACAGGCGGCACTCTGCTCCGTATTGTCGAAACCGGTCACCGCGCAATCTTCCGGAACCCGCACGCCCCGCGCCCGCAACGCTTCGACGACGGCGACCGCCGTCGCATCGTTCGCGCAAACGAACACCTCCGGCATGTATTCCATCGCTCCGATCGCCCGACGTACGCCGTCCGGATAACCCGCCTCGGCGCCGACAAGTGCGGGTGCCTGGGCAAACGGCAATTTGAAATCCTCCAGCGCCGAACGGAATCCGAGCCACCGTTCGTAAAAGCTCGGCGAAAAATCGATCTGCCCGACAAACTGAAACGCCCTGAACCCCTTGCCGATCAGCTTGCCGACCAGCTCGCGCGTGCACGTGAAATTGTCCATAAACACCGTATCGCACACGACCGCCGGGTCCTGATGATCAACCATGACGATCGGAATTCCCCTGTTACGGACGCCGAGCGCCATTTGCGTCGAAATGACGCCGACCCCGATCGTCCCGAGCAACCCTGCCGGATTGAGTACGCGAAACACGTCGTCGTCCGACGGCTCCGTCATCGTCACGATATCCAGACCGATCTGCTCCAGCCGCTCCGCGATGCCGTCGAACACCGGCCCCCAATAAGGCGATTCCCGGTTCTGGTAACGAATATTCGGAAACAAAACGGCCACAGTCCCCGACAACGCCGCTTCCCCGCCGCGCGCCGGGTCCGGAACACGGGCGGGCGGACGGCGAACGCGGTCGAAATAGCCGAGCTGTCCGGCTGTTTTCAGGATCAACTCGCGCGTCTGCGGGCTGACGCCGGGTTTTCCCGACAGCGCCCGCGAAACCGCGAATTTCGAAACGCCGGCGAGATCGGCGATCTGCTGCAACGTCACTTTGCCCCGCATGTTCGTTCATCTCCAAAATCCATACTAACACAAACAAACACGCGTTGCATCCCACACCGTTTGCAGCAGCCGGCGAATCTCCCAGGCGCGATGTCCGAGCGCCTGTACCACAACTCCGTTTCGCGCAAGCACGCCGACGCCGGCGAGAAGCGCACCGCCGTCGGTTGACCGTTCTGCGGCTTCCCGCATCAAATCCGCATGCATCGGCTTGACCCGGTCCGAAAACACCCACAAAGCGCCCAAATGGGTATAACCTCCCCACACGCCGGGGCCGCCGAAGCCGACACCCCGCCGCCGGACCGCTTCCCCGCCCGGTTCGATGCGCAAGCGTCCGTCGTACCAGATCTCCCGGCCGTCCCGTACGCACAACCGGCTGTCGTACAGCGTGTAGCGAAACACCTCCCCGCGCAGCGTCCGTCCCGGACAAAGCACTTCCGTCATGGCGAACACGGCTCCGGGCGCCATGCGGACCCGACAACAGCCGACAAACCGCGCGTCGCGAAACGGCATGACGGGTTCCGGCATCCATTCGAACCACGCGCCGGGCCCGAGCTCGAACGACAGCGTCTGCACGCTCGGCCGACCGTCGGAAGGATGGATTCTCGCGAACGACTGCGTGGAGACGCGAACAGACGCCCCTGTCCCGACACTCCACACCTGTTCATACCGGTCGCCGGCGAGCATTCCCGGCGAAACGTCCATCACCGTCACTCCCGCCATGCCGCCGGGCAGCGCGAACGTCTTGGCGACCTTGAGCGGCGCCTGCGCGAAACTTTCCACCATCTCGGTTCCGCGAGGCGTGCGCTCCAACCGGACGCGCAGCTCGGCCTTCACCTCAGGCATGCGCGAGTTCCCGCTCCAACCATTCCTGGAGCCGGTCGAGCCCTTCCTCCGTCAACAGGTTCGTAAACACGTACGGACGATTTCCCCGCATCCGGATCGTATCTTCCTCCATGACCCGCAGACTTGCGCCGACGTACGGCGCGAGATCGATTTTGTTGATGACGAGAAAATCCGACCGGATGATGCCGGGGCCGCCCTTGCGCGGAATTTTTTCCCCTTGCGCCACGTCGATAATGTAAATGAACCGGTCGGCCAGCTCGGGGCTGAACGCCGCCGCCAGGTTGTCCCCGCCGCTTTCGATGAAAATCAGCTCGAGATCGGGAAAACGGCGCTCTAGTTCCTCGACCGCCTCGAAATTCATCGACGCGTCCTCGCGGATCGCCGTATGCGGACAGCCGCCGGTTTCGACGCCGATGATCCGGTCTTCCGGCAACACGCCCGTGTTCAACAAAATGCGCGCGTCTTCCTTCGTGTAAATGTCGTTCGTGATGACCGCCAGGCTGTAGCAGTCCTTCAGGCGTCGGGCCAGCCGTTCCACCAGCGCCGTCTTGCCCGATCCGACCGGCCCGCCGATGCCGACGCGGACCGCGCGGTCGCGCCGGATCCGCGGCGTTTCCCAGTCATGATGATGGTGATGATGTCCGCCCTGGCACATAGGATTTTCATCCTCCCTTATTCAGGACATGAACAATCGCGAATACAGCGTTTCGTGGCGAAGCATCGCCGCGTCCGCGAGCGGCGCGCAGGCGCGGTAGTCGAACGGGTCGAGTCCGGACGCCGCCCGCCAGGCGTCGCGGATGTCGGACGCGAGTTCCGCGATCACCGCCTGCGCCTCCGTCTGGCCGATCGACATCAGCCGGAGCGCCGCGTTTGCCGCCCCCGCGACGCACGTATAAAGATATCCTTCCGCCGCCTGAGCCAATGGGATACACATTCGATACGTCGCAAATCCGAACACCGTCGGAAACGCCCCCGGCGTCCGCCCGGCCGCGACCGCGCCCGCAAGCGGCTCCCAGTCGAGCCGCGGATGCAGCCGCGTAACAAGCGAGAGCAACCGCCTGCCGATGCGGACCATGCCTTCCCGCGTTTCGGGCGCGATCCGCTGGGCGTGCAGCAGCCGGTCCAGCTCGAACACGCGCTCCCATTCGCCGCTTGCGCCGTAAACGTATGACGCCTTCACGGCGAGCGCGTCCGTCGTCGACCAGGCGTGCCACAACATCGCCCGGACAAACGCCCGCAACTCGCCGGCGTCGCGAATCCGCCCTTCCTGAACAAGCGTTTCCAGCCCGAACGAATGCGAGAACGCGCCGACCGGCAGCGCGGAATCCAGCAACTGGACGAACGCGAGCCACGACACGGCTACCGCCCCGCTCTAGAACAAAAAATACCGCTGCGCCATCGGCAGCACCGACGCCGGCTCGCACGTGACGACTTTTCCGTCGACGCGCACCTCGTACGTCTCCGGATCGACCTCGATCCGCGGCGTCGCGTCGTTGTGGATCATCTGCTTTTTCGTCAGCGTCCGCACGCCGCGCACCGGTTCGACGCGCCGCTTCAGGCCGAGCCGCTCGTGAACGCCTTTGGCGTACGCCGCTTTCGACACGAACGTGATGCAGCACGAAGCGACCGCCCCGCCGAACGCGCCGAACATCGGCCGGCCGAACACCGGCTGCGGCGTCGGAATGGAGGCGTTCGGATCGCCCATCTGCGCGTAAACGATCATGCCGCCTTTGATCACCATTTCCGGCTTGACGCCGAAGAACGCCGGACGCCACAGCACGAGATCCGCCCACTTGCCCGGCTCGACCGATCCGATCAGATGCCCGACGCCGTGAGCGATCGCCGGATTGATCGTATATTTGGCGACGTACCGCTTGATGCGGAAATTGTCGTTCGCTTCCGTGTCCGGCGGAAGCGGACCGAACTGTTTTTTCATCTTATCCGCCGTCTGCCACGTCCGGATGATGACCTCGCCGACCCGCCCCATCGCCTGCGAGTCGGAACTGATGATGCTGAGCACGCCCATGTCGTGCAGCACGTCCTCGGCCGCGATCGTCTCCGGCCGGATGCGGGAGTCCGCGAACGCGACGTCTTCGGGAATGCGGCTGTCCAGGTGGTGACAGACCATCAGCATGTCGAGGTGCTCCTCGATCGTGTTCACCGTATACGGCCGCGTCGGATTCGTCGAGGACGGCAGAACGTTCAGCTCGCCTGCGATGCGCAGAATGTCCGGCGCATGCCCGCCGCCTGCACCCTCGGTATGATACGTATGAATGGTGCGGCCGCCGATCGCGCGGATCGTGTCCTCGACGAACCCCGCCTCGTTGAGCGTATCCGTATGGATCGCCACCTGCACGTCGTAACGGTCGGCGACCCGCAGGCAACAGTCGATCGCCGCCGGCGTCGAGCCCCAGTCCTCATGCAACTTCAGTCCGATCGCGCCGGCCTCGATCTGCTCGGCCAGCGGTTCCGGATAAGAAGCGTTGCCTTTGCCGAGAAAACCGAGGTTGACCGGGAACGCCTCGGCGGCTTCCAGCATCCGGTGAATGTGCCACTGCCCCGGCGTGCACGTCGTCGCGTTCGTCCCGGTCGCCGGACCTGTACCGCCGCCGATCATCGTCGTAATACCGGACGCCAGCGCCGTTTCGATCTGCTGGGGACAAATAAAATGGATATGCGTGTCGACGCCGCCCGCCGTCACGATTTTGCCTTCCCCCGCGATCACCTCGGTACCCGCGCCGATGACGAGCCGCGGATCGACGCCGTCCATCGTGTCGGGGTTGCCGGCCTTGCCGATGCCGACAATGCGGCCGTCGCGAATGCCGATATCCGCCTTGACGATGCCCCAGTGGTCGATAATGATCGCGTTGGTGATCACCGTATCCAGCGCGCCGCCTTCGCGCGTCGTCCTCGACGACTGGCCCATGCCGTCGCGGATCACTTTGCCTCCGCCGAACTTGCATTCGTCTCCGTATACGGTGTAATCCCGCTCGATTTCCGCCCACAGATCGGTATCCGCCAGACGAACCGCGTCCCCGACCGTCGGGCCGAACATCGCCGCATAACGGCTTCGTTCCATCCGGTACAAACGCCTCACTCCCCGCCCAACCATTGTCGCAACCGCTCAAGCACAGCAGCGTCCGCCCCACCGCCCGTCCATCCCATCGTCATTCCGTTCATGCCGTGCGCCTGCCGCGTGCCGCCGAACTCGACCAGTTCCACCGGTTTTTCCTCGCCCGGCTCGAACCGGACCGCCGTCCCGGCCGGAATGTCGAGCCGCATGCCGAACGCCTTCAGGCGGTCGAAACGCAACAACCGGTTGACTTCGAAAAAATGGGCGTGCGATCCGACCTGCACGGGCCGATCGCCCAGATTGACGACCGTCAGCCGTTCCGTGCGCCGGCCCGCGTTCAGTTCCAGTTCGCCCGGTCTGATCCGATACTCGCCTGGAATCACAGGCATCCTCCCTCCTACTCCCGAATCGGCCGATGAACCGTGACGAGCTTCGTGCCGTCGGGAAACGTCGCTTCGACCTGCACTTCCTCGATCATCTCCGGAACGCCTTCCATCACCTGGTCGCGCCGGAGCACCTTCGTGCCGCGCTCCATCAGTTCCGCCACGCTCAGGCCCTCGCGCGCGCCTTCCAGCAGTTCCGAAATCAAAACCGCCATGCTCTCCGGGTAGTTCAGTTTCAACCCGCGGGCCAGCCGCCGCCGCGCGACGTCGGCCGCCACGGTGATCAACAGCTTCTCTTTTTCGCGTTCCGTCAAGTGCACGCCGTTCCCCCCTCTCATCGTTATTATAACCCTCATCTCATTTGATGTAAATAATCTTGACATAATTCAGAATATGATTTAATATAAGAGGCGTACTTTTTGAGATTCAACACCAAGAAAGGGGCTGAACACGACATGAAACGTAAGAAACTGATGAGCGCCTGGTTGCTGACCGCCGCCTTTGCATGGGCCGTCGCGGGCTGCGCCGGCAGCTCGACGCCCGCGTCGAATTCCGCCTCCGAATCGGGGACGGGCGGCGGCTCGGGCGACACCGTCCCGGTCGGCGTGTTACATTCCCTGACCGGCACGATGTCGATCAGCGAAACGTCCGTCAAGGACGCGACGATGCTGGCGATCGAGGAAATCAACGCTGCCGGCGGCGTGCTGGGCAAAAAACTGAAACCGATCGTCGAAGACGGCGCGTCCGATCCGCAGATGTTCGCCGAAAAAATCCGCAAACTGCTGCAAAACGACAAGGCGGTCGTCGTGTTCGGCGGCTGGACGTCGGCAAGCCGCAAAGCGATGCTGCCGGTCGTCGAGCAAAACAACGGCCTGCTGTTTTACCCGGTCCAGTACGAAGGTCTGGAAACGTCGCCGAACATTTTCTACACGGGAGCCACGACCAATCAGCAGATCATTCCCGCCGTCACGTGGCTTTTGCAGAACAAGGGGAAATCGTTCTTCCTGCTCGGCTCGGACTACGTCTTCCCCCGCACCGCCAACAAAATCATCAAAGCGCAGCTCAAGGCCGAAGGCGGCACCGTCGTCGCGGAGGAATACGTCGCGCTCGGACATACCGATTTCAGCACGATGATCAGCAAAATCAAGAGCACGCGGCCCAGCGTTATTTTCAACACGCTGAACGGGGACTCCAACGTCGCCTTTTTCAAACAACTGAAAGACGCGGGCATCACCGCCGCCGACATCCCCGTCATGTCGGTCAGCATCGCGGAAGAGGAAATCCGCGGCATCGGCGCGTCGCTTCTGGAAGGACACTACGCGGCGTGGAACTATTTCCAGACGACCGATACGCCGGAAAACAAGAAATTCGTCGCCGCCTACAAGGCCAAATACGGACAGGACCGCGTCACCGCCGACCCGATCGAGGCGGGATACTTCGGCGTCTACCTGTGGGCGGAAGCGGTGAAAAAAGCCGGTTCGTTCGACGTCGCCAAAGTGAAGGAAGCCGCCAAAAGCCTGACCATCCAGGCTCCTGAAGGCAAAGTGACGGTCGACGGCGAAACGCAGCACGTTTACAAAACGGTCCGCATCGGCCAGGTGCAGGCCGACGGCATGTTCAAGGAAGTGTGGAACTCCGGCGAACCGGTCAAACCCGATCCGTGGCTGAAAAGCTATCCGTGGGGCGCGGAAGTCAGCGGACAGAAATAACGTTCTACTATGAAAAGCGGCGGGCGGCCGGACGCCCGGTCCCCGCCGCGTCATTCCTTATCCGCGCCAAGCGGGGTGACTTCGCGTGAGTCTTCTGCTTCTGCAACTGTTCAACGGCGTCAGCGTCGGATCGATCCTGCTGCTCGCCGCGCTCGGCCTGGCGATCACGTTCGGCCTGATGAAAGTCATCAACATGGCGCACGGCGAATTCCTCATGATCGGCGCCTATACGGCGTACATGACGCAGCAATGGTTTATGCGTTACGCGCCGGCGGGGGCGGCCGATCTGTTTTTCCTCGCCTCGCTGCCGCTTGCGTTCGCGCTGGCGTTCGCGATCGGCTGGCTGCTCGAAACGACGCTCGTCCGGCATCTGTACGGCCGTCCGCTCGACAGCCTGCTCGCCACGTGGGGCGTCAGTCTGATTTTGCAGCAGGCGGCGCGCTCGATTTTCGGCGCCCCGAACGTCGCGGTGAAGGCGCCGGCCTGGCTGGAAGGCGGATGGAAAATCACGGCCGACCTCGTGTTGCCTTACAAGCGATTGTTCATCATTGCTTTGGCGGCCGTCTGCCTCAGTTCCATCTACTTGTATCTCCGGCATACGCGCGGCGGCCGGAACATTCGCGCCGCCCTGGAAAACCGCTCGATGGCCGCCTGCCTCGGCGTGTCGACGCGCAAGCTCGACGCGCGCGTGTTCGCGTTCGGTTCGGGCATCGCCGGACTGGCGGGCTGCGTCCTGACCCTGCTCGGGCCGATCGGGCCGTCGCTCGGCACGTATTACATCGTCGACGCCTTCATGGTCGTCGTCCTCGGCGGCATCGGCCAACTGGCCGGTACTGCGCTCGGCGCGCTCGGCATCGGTGTCGCCTCGACGACGCTGGAATACGCGACGACCGCAACGCTGGCCAAAGTGCTCGTGTTCGCGCTCGTCATCGCCTTTTTGCAGTGGAGACCGTCCGGCCTGCTGCAGACCCGCACCCGCGCGCTGGACTGAAAGGATGTGAGCGGATTGATCACTCGACCGACAAGCGGCCGGCCCGTTCGCCCGCAGCCGGCGCCGACCATGAAAGAAGGCGCGCTCGCCCGCGCCGGCGTCGCGCTGACGGCGCTCGTCGCTGCCGCCCTTCTGCTTGCGCCGTTCGGCCTGTCGGACTTCAGGCTGTCGCTGCTCGGCAAATTTCTCGCCTTTGCGGTTTTGGCGATCGGCATCGACCTGATCTGGGGATACGCAGGGATTCTCAGCCTCGGTCACGGCGTCTTCTTCGGTCTCGGCGCCTACGCCGTGGCCATGCACCTGAAACTCGTCGCTTCCGGCGGCAGGCTGCCCGACTTCATGAGCTGGAGCGGCGTGGAGTCGCTGCCGTGGTTTTGGCGGCCGTTCGCTTCGCCCTGGTTCGCGCTCGCGGCGGCCGTCGCCGTTCCCGTCCTGATCGCCGTTTCGCTCGGGTATCTGACGTTCCGCAACCGGATCCGCGGCGCTTTTTTCTCGATTCTGACCCAGGCGCTCGTCATCGTCACCGTCACGCTTTTCATCGGACAACAGGGCTATACCGGCGGAACGAACGGCCTGACGAACTTCTCGACGTTTCTCGGATTTCCGCTTTACGATCCGAACGTGAAAATCGCGCTGTACTACGTTTCGCTATTTGTGCTCGGCGCGACGTACTTTCTTTGCAGGCGCATGGTCCGGGGACGGTTCGGGCGCATTCTGATCGCCGTCCGCGACGGGGAAAACCGGCTGCGTTTCCTGGGATACGACCCCGTCCGGTATAAAGTGTTCGCTTTCGGCCTGTCGGCGGCTCTGGCCGGCGTCGCGGGCGCTTTGTTCGTCCTGCAGGAAGGCATCATTTCCCCGGCGCAGATGAACATCGTGCCGTCGATCGAAATGGTGCTCTGGGTGGCGATCGGCGGCCGCGGCACGCTGTCCGGCGCGGTGATCGGGGCGCTCGCCACCAATGCGGCGAAAACGGCGTTCAGCGAACTGTACCCGGACGGCTGGCTGTTTTTCCTGGGCGGACTGTTCGTGGTCGTCGTGCTGCTCTTGCCGGGCGGCCTGGTCGGGCTTTGGCAGACACTGATCCGGACGATCCGGAGACGGAACGAAAGGAGGGTGTCCGATGGCCGATATCGGACGGCTTAAAACCGCCGCGGTGCGGGCGGAAGAACCGGACGCGGCGGCCGTCGCCAGCGCGATCCGCCCAGCTCCTGAACCGCCGCTTGTTTTCGTGGAATCGCTGGAAGTCCGTTTCGGCGGATTCCGGGCGCTGCGCGGCGTCGATTTCACCCTGCGGCGCGGCGAGCTGCGGTTTCTGATCGGACCGAACGGGGCCGGCAAAACGACGCTGCTCGACGTCCTCTGCGGCAAAACGCGGCCTTCGGCCGGGCGCGTCCGGTTCAAGGGCGCGATCGACCTGGCCAAACTGCAAGAACACGAAATCGCCGCGCTCGGCATCGGCCGCAAATTCCAGTCGCCGTCGATTTTCGCCGAACTGACGGTATGGGAAAACATCGAAATCGCGCTGAAACAGCCGCGCGGCGTCCGCCACGCGCTCTCCGCCCGGCTGTCCGCCGAACAGCGCGACCGCATCGCGCGCATTCTCGAACGGGTCGGTCTGGCGGACAAACCGCGCGTCCGCGGCGGCACCCTTTCGCACGGCGAAAAACAATGGCTGGAAATCGGCATGCTGCTGGCGCAGGACCCCGAGCTCTTGCTCCTCGACGAACCCGTCGCCGGCATGACCGACGCGGAAACCGAGCGGACCGCGGAACTGCTGCGCGACATCGCGACCGATCACACCGTCCTGGTCGTCGAGCACGACATGGCGTTCGTCCGCGCGTGCGCGCAGACCGTCACCGTCATGCACGAAGGCGCCGTCCTATGCGAAGGCTCCGTCGCCGACGTTCAAAACGACGAACGCGTCGCCGAAGTGTATCTCGGAAGGAGGGCCGATCCGCATGCTTGAAGTGCGAAACATCTCGGCCGGCTACGGCGGCAGCCTCGTGCTGCGCGACGTCAGTCTCACGGTAGCGCCCGGCCGCGTCGTCTGCCTCATGGGCCGCAACGGCGTCGGCAAGACGACGCTCATGCGGACGATCATGGGCCTGCTGAAAACGCAAAAGGGCGTCATCCGGTACAACGGAACGGACTTGACGCGGCTTCCGCCCGAATGGCGCGCGCGCGCCGGCATCGGCTACGTGCCGCAGGGACGGGACATTTTCGGACAGTTGACGGTGGAAGAAAATCTGAAGGTGGGGCTGGAAGCGTCCGGCGGACGAACGGGCGGCATCCCGGAACGCGTGTTTGAACTGTTTCCGGCCCTGCGCGACATGCTGCGCCGCCGCGGCGGCGATCTGAGCGGCGGTCAGCAGCAACAGTTGGCGATCGCGCGTGCGCTCGTCGCCGGACCGTCGCTGCTGCTCCTCGACGAACCGACCGAAGGCATCCAGCCGTCCGTCGTCCGGCTGATCGAAAACGCGATCGGCGCGATCAAGGCGTCCGGCGATACCGCGGTGCTGCTCGTCGAACAGAGCCTGGATTTCGTCGCGTCGATCGCCGACTACTGCTACGTGCTGGACAAAGGCGTCGTCGTGGCCGAAGGCGCCCCGGACGAACTGTCCGCCGACGAGCTGCGGCGGTATTTGGCGGTGTGAGGCGTCGGTCCATCAATCGGCATCCGTACTGCTTTCATCCAGCGGCAGCTCAATCAACGGCTCGTTCCACTGCCCGTACCGATAATACCACGTTCGGTAGCCGTCGATCTCGCTGCTCGATTTCTCACTCGACAGATCGCTGGTTGCGTAATAAGACGAATGGAACCGACAATAGAGAGTCGGTTTTTCGGCTTTTAAAATAAAGCTGACCGATACGTCCGGGTATATTTTTTCTTTCTTACCGTATTTTTTAAAGAAAATTTCCTCCATTACTTCTTTCTGAAAAACATCGCTCAAAAAGAACTCCTTCGTTTTTCGAAAAATTCTGATAGCCTTTGTCTCATCCATTTTTTGTCTTGTATTAAACATGAATTGAACCTCTCTCGGATAAAACTTCACAATTAAACGATCTAGTTCATGATTAGACAATTTTATACTTTTTTCGAAGTCGGAAATCAGGTCTGTTCTGACTTGGAGGGGGACGGTGCAACCGGTCAACATGAAGAAAAAAACGAAGGCGGTCGCGAATATGAGTATAGTGTTCTTCAGATCAAAATGCGTTGTCAAAAAGAGTTCACCTCACATTCAATTTTCCTTCTTCGCCGTCGTGGGCACGCCTTAACGAAGGCTTCCCCATCCCGCTCAACGCCGTTTATCCTTCCCCAACCGCCGATAATACTCCTGTTTCCATTATATCTGGAATCCGGACCCGACGCCAAACGATATAGGATTTTAACCGGGTCAGCTAATGTGATTGGCCTGGACTATCATGGGACAGGTATTGACAGAAAAAAATATGAATTTAAAATTTATTCACTTCGGTAAACCAAAATTTTAAAAGGAGCCATTCCTGTAGTGAATGAATTTGCGGTTTGAAAAGAAAGAGCGCCTCCTGTATGCTGGGTCTTGGAATGTAACACACTCACTGCCCTT
>MOXJ01000007.1 GCA_002507565.1 Candidatus Reconcilbacillus cellulovorans | reverse complement strand
GCGCTTTTGGGGCGGCTGAAGGAAGTGCGAAGCGGGGAGGAGGCGGAAGAAGTGGCGACGAATTTCGAGCGGATGCTGGACCGGTGGTTGGAGAAGACGAAGTGGGAAGGCCGCGAGGAAGGCCGGGTTGAGGAGCGGAAAGCGACGGCGGTTCGGTTGATGGCGGAAGGGATGGACGACGCGTTTATCGCGAGGGTGACGGGGCTTTCGTTCGACGAAATCGCGCTGCTGCGGCGCGAACATATGAAGTGATGAGCACGGGCAGCGGGCGAGGGTCGGCCGGTTGCCGGGCGGTTCTGCGCTACCGGCCGAGCGACGACAAGTAAGCTTCCAGTTTGATCTCGATTTCCGCCCGCAGCGCTTCCCGCGTGATCGTCAGGCGTTCTTCGAAACCGCGGCAGACGAAACGGCAGACGACGCCGTCGGGCGACCGCGTTTCGTTCAGAATGCGGATGCCGGCGTCGTTGAGAGCGCGGTGCAGCTGTTGCAGGTCGTATGCGATTGTCTGTTCGAGCCGGGCCGCAACCGTCGCGAAGAAACGTTTCAACGGCACCGACGACCGAGCGATGTCGCGCCGTCCGCGCGCCGCCATCGCCGACAGGACCGATAGCACGGTGTGTGTACGCACCCATTCTAGCTCCCGTCTGCTCGGCGGGCGTAAGGCGTCCGTTTCCTCCGCCCGGCGGCGGACGGCTTCTTCTTCGCACATGCGGCGGTGCTCCGGCAGCATCCATCGGGAGTCCCACGGATTCATGCGGGGTGCCCCCCGATCCGTGTGCTGCGCTTGCGCGCCTGTCCGGCCGCCAGCAGAGAAGAGGCGCGTATGAGAGCCGTCGCGCCGAATCGATACCGGATGTCGTCCGTCGCCTGTTCCAGCCGAAGGCGGCGGTCGCGGTCGGCGAAAAACGCCAGCTGCAGATGACCGGCGTCCGACAGATCGGCGAGCGTCACGGCGAGCCGTCGCACGGCGAATCCCGTCCAATGGCGCTCGAACAAACGGCAGGCGGCTGCGTATACCTCGTCCGTCAGACAGGTCGCGTCGGCCAGCGTCGTTTGCCGGAAAAAGCCTTGCGGCCTGTCGAAATCCCCGCTCCAGGCGCCGACGGCGACGATTCGGCCGAGCCGGCCTTCCGACCGGCAGGACCGGCACACTTCGTCGCTCAGTTCCAGCAACACGACGCGGATGTCGCGCAACCGACGGTAGTCGCGCGGCAGCGTTATCTGCCGGCCGATAGATTTGCGGCCGAAGAACGCGCCGTTTTCGTCGGGCGGCACGACCGGCCCCGGATCGATGCCGTGCGCCGTTTTCCAGTAATATTCGGCGCGGGCGTCGCTTTTATGCCCGAACGACAAGCGCAGTCGTTTTTTCAGCTCCTCCAGCGGCAGCCGCGCGACGTCGCCGATCGTCGCCAGCCCCATGCGCACGAACCGATGCTCCATCCGCGCGCCGACGCCGAACAGGTCGCCGATCGGCCGCGGCCAGAGCAGCGTCGCGACGTTTTCCGCGGGAAGCGTGAAGATGCCGCTTTCGTTCTGTTTTGCCCACAGATCGGCGGCCATTTTGGCGAGTACTTTCGTCGGACCGATGCCGATGCGCATCCGGACGCCGGTCGAAAGTTCCACCTTGTCCTGAATGAGGCGGGCGATTGTCTCCGGCGGGCCGAACAGCGGTGTCGAGCCCGTGACGTCCAGAAAATATTCGTCGACCGAATACGGTTCGACCAGGTCCGTGAACGCCCCGAGCGTCTCGGCGATGACCGCCGAAACGCGCAGATAAGTGTGCATGCGCGGCCGTACGGCCACTAGGTGCGGGCATTTGCCGAACGCTTCGCCCAGCGTGTCGCCCGTTTTCACGCCGAAACGTTTCGCCAGCGGGCACGCGGCGAGTATGATGCCGGACCGTCGCTCCGGATCGCCGGCGACGGCGAGCGGCCTGTCGCGGTATTCCGGACGGGCCGCCTTCTCGACCGAGGCGTAGAACGACTGGGCGTCCGCCAGCATGACGACGCGTTCCGTCGGTTTTGCGGCCATCCTTTTTCAATCCTTTCGCCGGATCGTTGTTGAGGCCGGGATGCGTGACGCCGGGATGCGAACGTCCGTTCCCGAGGCTATTTTTTAAAATACCCGAACGTGTATTCGAAAATCAACCGGAAAATTTTTCGTTCCCGCCGGTGGTAGAAGAGGGGAGGCGGCGTTTGGAACGCCGTGACGACGCCGGTGGAGGAGACTGCGCGAAAACGGCGACGGCCGGCGATACCATCGCCGGCGCGTCGGTTCTGGTCGCGGCGGACGTCGGAAGGCAAAATTTATCCTAAAAACTTGGGTTTCTTCTTATTGTTTGCAGCTTTTTTCAAATCATCCAGGAAAACTTTCAACGAGCTTCCGTTTCTTTTATCGAGATCGTCTAGATGAGAAGGGGCTTTAGATTTTACAATATCGTTCTCGATTTCCCATATACTTTCTGGACCGTTCAGCGCCCAATAACGGCCGGGCGTCGTGGTTTCGTTCAAGAGAAGGACATACCTTTTACCCGGTATCACAAATTTCTCGAGGTCTTTCTTATTTTCCGTCGTTCCGTGTTGTAGCAAGGTAATCACATTGCTTTTTACATCGCCGTATACGACGTTTTCAACCCGAATCAAGGCCGGTGTGACGGGAAAAGTAAATGTGCGTTTCGTCGGTATTCCCGAATCTTGGAGGAACGTTTCTTCTTGTTTTTCGACCATGCCGACCAGGATCACGTCAACGTTCCACAGGTATTCTTCCAAACTTTTGACGGGAATTTTATCCGCCCAGTCGGGCGAATTAGGCGGAGACGGATCGACGTCGTCACCACGCATCGCGTCCTGATAAGAGAATGCTAAGAGGACGCCAAGTAAGACGCTGAAAAATGGAAGAATTAGTTTTTTAATAGATATATTGGACATAATGATAATAAACCCCTTTCCCTTATCATCACTTTGTCAATATTTATTTTGTAATTCAGTTATATCATATTGAGTTATAAATTGTACACGATAAGGATGCCACAGTTGATGCATGATTGAATACACATTTGCTGTAGGATGAGCTAGTCCAGCTATATGTCCAAACTCGTGTGCTATCGTTCCAGCCGCTGTCGTTAAATTTCCTGGATACATTCCATTATTGAGATAATAATTTTTTCTTTTAAGGAATATTATACTACCCAAGATTTTAGTGTAAGAAAAAATGAATGTCAAGATTGTGTCGGTGAAAAATACACTCTATCACCGGATCCGCCTTGCGGTAAAATAGGGGAGACGGTTCGTCGGAACGCCGTTGCGGTCCAAAACGGGGAGGGTTTTGCACATGTGCGGTCGGTTTTCCCTTGAGGCGACGGCGGAAGCGATCGCGGAGCGGTTCGGCGTAGAGGCCGTCGAGGACGTGCGGGAGGCGGCGCATGGGTTTGCCGGCCCGCGCAGAGAGGTCAGGCCGACGGAGCTTGTGGCGGCGGTCGTGCACGACGGACGTTCGCGCCGGCTCGTCGCGCTGCGGTGGGGGCTGATCCCGCCGTGGAGCCGGGATGAAAAAATCGGATCGCGGCTGATCAACGCGCGGGCGGAGACGCTGGCCGAAAAACCGTCGTTCCGGACACCGCTTTTGCGCAAACGCTGCCTCATTCCAGCCGACGGTTTCTACGAGTGGGAGGACGCGCCGCATCCGGGCGGACGCAAGCGGCAGGTCCGCTTCGCGTTGGACGACGGCTCGCTGTTCGCCATGGCCGGTCTGTACGACACGTGGGTGTCTCCGGAAGGCCGGACGATTCATTCGTGCGCGATCATCACCGTCGACGCCAACGAGCGCGTGCGGCCGGTCCACGGCCGGATGCCGGCGGTTTTGCGCCCGGAAGACGAGGCGGTCTGGCTCGATCCGCGCGAGCGCGACGTCGGCCGGCTGCTCGCGCTGCTGAAACCTTACGACGCGGAACGGATGGCCGGGCCGTATCCGGTTTAGGCGGCGTTTGCGGTTGACGCGGCGGCGATTTTCCGGTATAGTGAAAGTACGCTTAATTCCCGGCCGCCCGGCCGGGAAGCGGGGGAACCGTTTTTCGGGGCGAATCGGCCGCGGGCCTTGCGCGTGGCACTGGTGCGCGGCCGTAGGAAACCATCTTTTCCGAGCCCGTCAGCTAACCTCGTCAGCGGAAGATGGGTCGACGCGATTTCCTCTCGAACACGCTTCGGGCCCGTCGGGCCCTTTTTCGTTTCCGCCGGTTTTTCCTCATGTCGTGCACCCGGGTCCGAAAACGCCTGGACCGCCGTTCGGATCCGTCCGCAAACCGCCTCGCCCGTCCGGACCTTCTGGGTCCGCTTCTTTCGACCCAGTCCGCCTTAGGCGAACGTCCCCCGTGCGCATCTTGTACCCGCTTCGGGAGGAGGGGACGCGCATGGCGCAGCCGAAGTACGTCACCGATATCGACCGGATCGCTCAGTTGTCCGAGGAGGAGCGCAGACGGCTCAAACCCGTTTCGGAAAAGTTTGCGTTCCGCGTCAACGAGTACTACCTGAAGCTGATCGATTGGAACGATCCGGACGACCCGATCCGCAAGCTGGTCATTCCGCGCGAGGAGGAGCTGGACGAATACGGCGCTTGGGACGCTTCCGACGAAGAGGCGAACTATGTCGCGCCGGGATGCCAGCACAAGTACCGAACGACCGCGCTCTTGATCGTTTCCGAGGTGTGCGGGGCGTATTGCCGCTATTGTTTCCGCAAGCGGTTGTTCCGCAACGACGTCAAGGAAGCGGTGTCCGACGTCGAGCCGGGGCTCCGCTACATCGCTTCGCGGCCGGAGATCGACAACGTGCTTCTGACCGGCGGCGACAGCCTGATGCTCGCCACGCGCAAGCTGCGCGGCATTCTGGAACGGCTCCGCGGCATTCCGCACGTCCGGATCGTCAGGCTCGGGACAAAAATGCCGGTTTTCAATCCCATGCGCATTTACGAGGACGACGAGCTGCTCGACGCGATCCGCGCTTTCTCCGCGCCGGACAAGCGCATTTACGTAATGGCGCACGTCACCCACCCGCGCGAGATGACGCCGGAAGCTTTGCGCGCTTTCGACGCGCTGCACAAAGCCGGGGCCGTCGTCGTCAACCAGACGCCGGTACTCAGAGGCGTCAACGACGATCCCGACGTGCTCGGCGAACTTTTGAACCGGTTGTCGTATGCGGGCGTGACGCCGTACTACTTTTTCGTCAACCGGCCTGTCGTCGGCAACCGCGATTTCGTTCTGCCGCTGAAAGAAATTTACCGTCTGACCGAAGAGGCGAAACGGCGGACGTCGGGGCTCGGCAAACGGGTCAAACTCGTCATGAGCCATTCGTCGGGAAAAATCGAAATTTTGGCGATTGAAAACGGAAAGGCCTATCTCAAATATCATCAGTCGCGCGACGGCCGTGAAGGCCTGTTCATGGCGCTCGACTGTCCCGACGACGCCGCCTGGTTCGATGACTGGCCGGGAAGCGGACGGTTCTGGAGAAAACCGGAGCGGTCCCGATCGAGTACCGGGTCGACGGGCGACGCCGGTTTCGGGAAAACGTTCGTTCGGGCTCACTTCGTTCCGGATTGAACGCCTGGTCCGCCGCCCGCCGTCGCATCGGTTTTTTCGAGGCGCCGACGAACCGTCGGCGCTGCGTTTTTAGCCGCATCCGCCGTATCAGGACATAGAACCACAGAGGTCGAACGTCACGCGGATCACTTTTCCCAGGATGAAAACGCGGCTGCTGCTCAGAACGAGCGGCTCATAGCGCGGATTGTCCGCGCAGATCAACACCGTTTTGGAGTCCGGCCTCCATATTCGCCGGAGAACCGCTTCGCCGTCTTCCAACGCTACCGCCGCGATGTCGCCGTTCTGCACACCGGCGGAGCGGCAGACGAGCGCCTTGTCGCCGCCGAATATGCGGCTGCCTGCCATCGCGTCGTCGCGAACGATTAAATAAAACAAGTCTTGTTCGCGAAAACCGTCGGCGTTCCATAAAAACTCCCATTCTTCCTCCCCCTCTGGAAAGCCGGCGGCTCGTTTCCGGCCGCGGCCGACAGACATCTGGACGCGCATGTTCCGATAAACGGGGACTCGCAATACGGACGGCGTCCCGGATGCCCGGTCTCGACGCCGCTCGAGCGTCTCGCTTTTGCGTTCCGAATCGCAGCCGAGGCAGGAATCCAGCAAGATCGTCAACATCTGCAGTTTGGACTCGATGTCGAGCGATCGCAATAACGCCCGGGCTTCGTCCCCGTGATGCAGGAACCGGTCTTCTTCCGTTACCGCGACTCCGCTTTCCTTCAGCGCCTCGATCAACAGTTTCCGGTAAGCCGGTTCGATCCTCCCTTTGTCATCGGACATCGCCTTGACCAGCGAGTCGATGTACTGATGGATGAGCAGGATGACGTTGTCCGCTCGGTCGAGCATTTCGCGGATGCGCTCGGGCGCTTTTTCCCTGTAACCGGCGATGATGAGCGCATCCGGGTCGCCGCCCGTCACGACGGCCAACATTCGGTTGACTTCATCCGAAGCGGGGGGCACGTCGCCTTTGGCCAACTGGCTGATGTAGGCTTGGGAAATCGGCGTTCCCTTCTCTCTACACCGTCGCGATATTTCCCGGTGCGAAAGCCCGCTGTTTTCGATGTATTGTTTCAGAAGCTGATGATACTTCATGTCGCCGATCGCCTCCGTAAACCTATTATAATGTTTAGATAATGATTTATCGATCATCTGACAAACTTTCCCTCCCTTATTCATTGACTTTTGATAGATAAATATTTATAATTCACTTAAACGAATGCGGGGAAGACCGAAAGGCGCGTGATACGGGCATGACATACGCGGACCGATGCGATCGCGTGCCGGGCGCAAACTCGGAAGTTTTCCGGCTGGATTCCGCCGCCTGCCAGAAAATCGTTCACGACGTGCTGCCGATGATTTTGCTTGATCTGGCCCGGAAAGGGAAATGGCCTCCGAAACCGCCGATCCCGGATTCCTGTTTTCCATCCGAAGGACAACAAGAGGAAAGCGTGAACTACCGATGAAAGAGGTCAGCATCTGGAACCTGAAACCGGGCGATATGTTGGCAAAGTCCGTTTTCTCTCCGAGCGGCCAGGTTTTGTTGAAGGAAGGAAAACGGGTGACGCAACCGGAAATCGACCGCTTGCGGAAGCTACGGGTTACGACGGTTTTCATCCGTGAACCGCAACAGGGGAATGCCGAATCCGACGGGCAAATCCGTTCCGACGAGTCGGACGAACAGCATGTGATTCGGGCGTTGCTGGCCTGCGCCGATTCGCGGAATGCGCGGGAAATGATGACGGATTCGGAAGCGGAAAAACGGTTCCTCGATCGTTTCCGACGCATTTTGTCCGATCTTGCCGCCCATTCGACGCTTGTCGGTCTGCTGACCGAACTTTACCGGACGGACGCGTTTTTGTTCCGACATTCGTTGCGCGTGGCGGTGTCGGCCGGCATTCTCGGCGCGGCGCTCGGATATGATGACGATCGGTTGCGGGAACTGACGATCGGCGCGTTGTGTTTCGACATCGGTATGACCCGGCTTCCGAGTCGTCTTTGGCAGAACGAACGAGTGTTGAATGAGAAAGAACGGGCCGAGCTGGAGAACCATCCTGTCATCGGTTACCGGCTTCTGAGCCGATGCCGCGACATTCCGCCTGCTTCCGCCGTGTGCGCCCTTCAACATCACGAACGGTTCGACGGGGAAGGTTATCCGCAGCGGCTTAAAGGTTCGGAAATTCATCCCTACGCCAGCATCGTCGCCATTTGCGACGTTTATCACGCGCTGATTTCTCCGCGGAGACATAGGGCGGCTTATTCACGCAAAGAAGCGGTGGAGTTTCTGTTTGCTTCCGGAGGATTCTATTTCGACTTTTCGCTCGTCCGCACGTTTCTGCGGCAAATCTGCATTTACCCTGTTCACTGTTCCGTTTCGCTGAGCAACGGCGACATCGGGGTCGTCTCTTTCGTTGACGCCGACATTCCCCATCGTCCCGTCGTCAAAATCGTCCGCAAAGCCGACGGAACGCCGGTCCACCCCCTTTATGAAATCGACCTTCGCCGCAACGTGGACATCGTCGTCGTCGATCTCGTCTAAGGGGGGCAAGTGCTTCCGTTCGGAGGTGTGACGAATGAAAGACGGCCGCATGACTCCGCTCCCTTTCAGGAAAAAGCTTGAATGTGCTACAATTAACTTAATGAAAGGGATAGCGGAAGGAGGGGCCGGTTTGAGGCGGGGATGGAACGTTCGTCCGACGGCGATCGCGCTGGTTCTTCTCGCGTTTTACGGGATTCTTCGGTACGGCGTGCCGGCTTGGGATGTCGAATGGGTGGCGCCGGACGTGTATTTCCGGGTCGTCACGTCGGTCGCGCTGCTGGCGACCGTTTTGGGCGCCGCCGTCGGGGTGGCGGGAGATCGGCTGCGCAATTTGAAAGTCATTTTTGTCGGACTGGCGTTTCTGTCGCTGGTCGGATTGGTGACGTTGCATGCCTTGTCTTCGTCCGGCGTCTGGGTGCCCGCCAGCCGCGCGCCTGTCGCGGTTACGCTGGGAAGCGTGTTGGCCGCGTCGTTCTGGCTCTGGTTGTCGGGCCTGCCGGCGGATCATCCGGTCGTCGCCGCTTTCGGAAAATGGAAAAGCGCCCTTGTGCCGATCTGGGCCGTCGTGTTGTTCGCGTTCGTGATGACGGGCGTCTGGTTTCCGCGTGTTTTGGACCGAATTCCGGCCGACCATCCGCTGGTCGAGGGGGCGGTGACGGCGGTCGGGTTGGCCTTTACGGTGGCGGCGGGCTGGTCGTACGAGCGGTCGTACCGCTTTTTTCGGTTTCCGATCCAGCGGGCGATGGCGACCGGATGTTATTGTCTGGCCGTTTTGCAGATTGTGATGGTGACGTCGCAACAATGGCGACTTAGTTGGTGGATGTCCCATCTTTTGCTGTTGGCGTTTCTGATCGTAGCGGTCATCGGGATCGTCCGGCAATACGGGCACGAAAAATCGCTGACGAACGCCTTGCGCGCGCTGTTTGCCGCCGATCCGTTCAGACGCGTAAGCGACGGTTTGTCGCCGTATGTCCAGAATTTGGTTGAGGAGACGGAGCGGCGAGATCCTCACATCGCGGGACATAATTATCGCGTTGCGGTCTATGCGCTTCGTCTGGCGGAAGAAATGGGGCTGGAACGGGAAAAACTGCGAGCGCTCGGCCAGGGTGCGCTCGTGCATGACGTCGGCAAGATGGACGTGCCGGAACATATTCTGAACAAGAAAGGGCCGCTTACGCCGGAAGAACGGGCGGTGATCGAGCGCCATCCGGTGACCGGTTACGATCTGTGCAAGCAGCTCGGATTCATGCGCGAGGAACTGGAAGTGATCCGGCATCATCACGAGCGGTGGGACGGAACCGGCTATCCGGACGGCTTAAGCGGCGAAGACATTCCGCTGCTGGCGCGGATTGCGGCCGTGGCCGACGTCTACGACGCGCTGACGTCCGACCGCTCGTACCGGCCGGCCTGGAGGCCGGAGCAGGCGATGGAATACTTGAAGCAAGAGCGCGGCAAACAGTTCGATCCGCAATGCGTGGACGCCTGGTTCCGCATGTGCGCACGGGATCCGGATTTCGGCGAACCGGCGCCGCGACAGGCCCGAAATGTTTCAACCTCTCGCTCCGGAACGGTCGGCAATGCGGGAGGTTGAGACGCGTCCGGCGCGCGCAAGCAGCCGCACCGCGTTTTCGACGGCCGTCGCCAGGTTGGCGGAGCCTTCGGCGAGCGCCTGTTCGAGCGGGCACGGATACGCCGTGATGCCGAAGACGGCAAGCAACCCTTCGCCGTACAGCCGTTCGAATCCGGGGCGGACGGCGCCGGCGAAGGCGACGACGGGAACGCCGAACCGATTCGCACGGCGGACGATGCCGGTGATTGTTTTGCCGTCGGGCGTCTGGTCGTCGATCCGGCCTTCGCCGGTCAGTACGAAATCGGCGCCGGCGAGATGCCGATCAAATCCCGCGACGTCGAGGACGAGGTCGATGCCGGAGACGAGCCGGCCGCCGAGCAGCATGAGCGCCGCCGCCGCGCCTCCCGCCGCGCCGGCTCCCGGTTCGTCGTGCAGGCGGCGCCCGGTGTCGCGTGCAATGACGTCGGCGAAGCGCGTCACGTTCGCTTCGAGCTGTTCGACGGCGTCGGGCGTGGCGCCTTTCTGCGGGCCGAAGACGCGGCTTGCGCCGCGCGGGCCGACGAGCGGGTTGCGGACGTCGCAGGCGACGAGCAGTTCGACTTCGGCCAGGCGCGGATGCAGGCGGCTTAAGTCGACTCGGGCGACGGCGCCGAGGCTGCCGCCGCCGAAGCCGACCGGTCGGCCGCACTCATCGGTGATGTCCGCGCCGAGCGCCTGCAGCAGTCCCGCGCCGGCGTCGTTCGTCGCGCTGCCGCCGAGGGTGACGATGAGCCGGCGGATCGGATGGCGTTCGAGCGCGACGCGAATTAGTTCGCCGGTGCCGAATGTGGTGGCGCGCAAGGGGTCGCGCCGGTCGCGCGGCGTAAGATGCAGGCCGTTCGCTTGCGCAAGTTCGACGACGGCAGTTTGGCCGTCGGAGAGGACGGCATAGCGGGCATTGATCGTTTCGCCGAGCGGGCCGACGACGGCCGTTTCGACCGTGCGGCCGCCCGCTGCGGTGACGAGCGCGTCCATCGTGCCTTCGCCGCCGTCGCCGACGGGCATGAGGACGATGTCTGCGTCGGGTGCGGCGCGGCGAACCCCGCGTTCCATCGCTTCGGCGGCGCGAGCGGCGGACATCGACTCTTTGAACGAATCCGGCGCAAGGATGAATTTCACGGCGCATTCCCTCCGTTTTTGTCCGATATCCTCACCGAGACGCGATAAAGTTCTGCATTCCATTCCACGTCTGCCTTCCAAGCTTCCGCTACCGTTCGAAGCGGCGCGTACATCCGGCCGTCGACGATATCCGGCGGCGGAACGACGGCTACCTTGCGACCGTCGATCACGGCTTCCGGCACGCCCGCGCTCAGCCGCAGCTCCGTTCCGTTTTTCCGGACGACGGCGGTGCGCGTTTCGCCGATCCAACGGAATTCGGTGTTCAAAGCGGTGATGAACGGCCGCACCGGGACGAGCGTCGCGTTTTCGCGGATGAAGCCGCGGAATTCGGGCACGAACCGGCCGTCGATCACCAGCTGGACGGCCGGCGCGGCGAGTTTCCGCACGACGAGGGCGTTGCTTAGGTTTCGGCCGGGCGCGGTGCGGATCGTTCCGTTCGCGTAAAACGCCGAGCTTGCGCCGCCGTCGAGGTTCATCGCCTCTTTCGCGCCGATCGCGACGAGCAGGCGGGCCAGTTCGGTTAGCGTCGCCCGGCTCGCGGTGCCGAGCATGAGACGGCCGCGGGCGTCGACGGCGGCGAAGGTTCTTGCGCCGGACGCTTCCGTGATTTTCGGGTCGGAAAAACCATCGCGTTTCGGGTCGAGGTCGACCGCGCCGCCGCTTAACAGTTTCGGGCCGGCGCCGATCGCGGCCAGCCACCGGCCGACGTCGAGCGGTTCGCCGGTGTCGGCGTCGGCGGCGGTCCAGCGGAACGAGACGGGATCGCCGACATGAAGGTGCGGCAACAGATTGGCGCGGTTGTTCGCGCTCGGGCCGATCCGCACGACGAAACCGTCGGCGGGGACGGTGACCGCCGCGTCGGTCAGCCGTTCGATTTTTCCTGCGCGGACGACGGCCTTGACGCTGCCGGGAAAATCGACGGTTCGGCCGAACGCCGGCGTATACCAGACGACTTGGTCGTCGTTGTCGCCGTAATCTTTGTTCACGCCCCAAGGCTGAAACGTGTAGGCGTTCGGCCCGGTTCCGACGGTGACCGAGACGCCGGCGGCGACGCGGCGGATGACGGGCCGTTTGTCCGCCGTCAGGATGAGCGCCGTGTTGACGCCGGAGTAGAGCAGTTCGCCGGAGCGGTACAGAAGGCCGTTCGGATAGCGGGCGTCGTCGCGCTTGTCGTAGGCGTTGAAAAACGTGCCGTTGACGGCGACGACGGCGTTTTCCCGTGCGACGATCGCGGCGAACGGTTCGTCGCGGCCGATGCCGCCCGCGGCGATCACGGGGGCGACGTCGAGCGACGGATCTTTCGGATCGATCGTAGCCCATTGCAGTCGGACCGTCCGGCCGACGGGAAGCGTTCGCGTCTCGTCGTGCATTTCGTACGTTTCGGCGGCAAGGGCGACGGAAAGCGTCGGATACGGGCCGTTAAAAGCGGGCGCGGCGGATGCGGCGATTGCGGACAGCGAGGCGACGACGGCCGCTGCGCGTGCGATCGCGCGCAATAGGGAGAACTTTTTCGCCATATTCGCCATATTCGCCATGGGGAAACCTCGCTCCTTTGTTGTTACGCGGACATGGTCTTCCGCTTCGTGCAGTCTTCGGCCGCCGGGCGGGCGCTCTCTTCGGTAGTCCGAAGTCTATTATATCCGGAGGTCCGATAAAAGTCTCAAGTCTCAAAAAATCTCAAAATACCCGTTGACAATTTGGTTTTGTTGTGGTATTTTGCGAAATGTGCGTTTTGAAGTTTGGAAAAAGGGAGAGGAAAATCGCATGTTGAAGAGAAAGGGACGGATAGCCTGTCTTTGGCTATTGTCCGCGGCGGTCGTTTTGTCGTCGTTCGTTCCGGCGGGCGTTTCTGCAGCGGCGGGTTCCGCCGGTTCTTCCGGTTCCGCGGTCGGGGCGAAGCGGGCTCTGGCCGACTGGGCGGAAGTCGCGCGGCGGATTGCCGAGTTGCGGGAGAAGGCGCGTGTCGCGCCGCTGTCGGCCGCGCAATTGCGGGAGGCGGTGCCGGGGAAGCTGCTCTGGACGTACAAGAATGGCGAAAACGCGCTGACGCCGGAGACGGTCGCGGCGATTGAGGAGCGAACCGCCGGCGATTTCCGGTTGCACAAACCGAACGACGCCGGCATCGGCTGGCTGGAGTTCGCGGAGACGGTACCGGTCGCCGACATGATCCGGATTGTGTCGCGTGACCCGCACGTCGCGCGGGTGGAACCGGCGTATCCCGTCCATTCGGTGCAGGAAGCGACGTATGCGGGAGACGATCCGCTGTATCCTTTGCAGTGGGCGTTGCCGGCGATCGGCGTGCCGGATGTGTGGTCGTCGGTATATTGTGACGACCGGCCGGAATTGCGGGTCACGATCGCGGTGCTGGACTCGGGGGTACAAGCTAATCATCCGGATTTGCAAAGAAAACTGGTACCGGGGTACGATGCGGTAAGCGAACCAGGTTCAGAAGGTTGGCCGACGGATAACAACGGTCACGGCACGCATGTCGCCGGCATCGCGGCAGCGGTAGCCAAAAACGGCGAAGGAATCGCCGGCGTGGCCGGTTTGGCGGATTGCGTGAAGGTAATGCCGGTGAAAGTGCTGGACGACGAAGGAAACGGCGATACGTTTGATTTGATGGAGGGCATATTTTGGGCCGTTGAACATGGGGCCGATATTCTCAATTTGAGCTTGGGTTCTGAAACAAGCAGTTACCCAGTAGAGCTTGCAATTTATTCCGCACTTGCTCGTGGAGTCATCGTGGTGGCCGCGTCCGGAAATGAAAGCGATCGTTATGGACTGGGGCAACCGGGCGATTTGAATGGTAAGGGGCCTTCCTCGCCGCCCGTCGCTCCCGTGGCGTTTCCGGCCAACCTGCCGTTCGTCATTGCGGTCGGAGCTGCCGACTGGGTGGATAACCGATGGATTCCTGCCGATTTCTCCAACGGAGGGCCGGAGTTGACGCTTTCGGCGCCGGGGGTAGACATCTTGAGCACTTACAATCAGGATGTCGATGGAGACGGGATTCCGGAACAATATGCTTCTGCGAGCGGCACCTCCATGGCGACCCCGTTCGTGAGCGGTGTGGCGGCGCTGCTTTTGGCCAAGATGAAAGCGGCCCAGGATCTGTTTGACGTTCGTGATATACGCTTGGTTCAATCCATATGGTCCCGATTGACGGAAACGGCGACCGATATAGCGGATTACGGGCCAGACATCGATACCGGGTACGGGCTCGTGCACGCGGCAAGGGCTCTGAATACGCCGTGGATTTTGATCGAAGAAGTGAGCGACAATCCGGTTGTTAGAGAAAAACAACTGCGTCTTACCGTCAGAAGGGCGGACGGAACGATTGCCTCTGATGTGTATGGAGAGGGAGAGTTATATATAGAGGGAAATAACTTTTCAGGAATTGCCTCGCCATTAATGTTTGAAAACGGACAGGCATACATTAATGTGGATTATTATCTATTTGATGCAGGATTTTATTGGGTTGGAGCTTTCTTGGAGGGTGCGGTTTCGGGAGGATATATGATGGCCGTGCCGCCTTTTCCGCCGGAAGCGGAACCGGGTCCCGGAACATATAGTTCTCCGTTGCAGGTTCAATTGACAAGTGACACTCCTGATGTGGAGATTTATTACACATTGAACGGGTCCGATCCTGATATCAACTCGACGATCTATTCCGGTCCGATTCAAATTAACGAGACGACGACCATTAAGGCATTTGCCTATAAAAACGGTGTTAGGAGTGAAACCCGTTCTTTCACATATACGATAACTTCACCGACGCCGAGCGCGACGCCGATGCCGAGCGCGACACCGACGCCGAGCGCGACGCCGATGCCGAGCGCGACACCGACGCCGAGCGCGACGCCGACGGCTTCGCCGGGCGGTTCGGGCGGCGGCAGTGGTGGCGGTGGTCCGGTTGTCCTTGTACCCGTCGCGTCAGCCGCGCCGACGCCGTTGCGCGAGGTCATAACGGAATCCGGCGGCCGGTCGGTATTGCGAGTGTCGTATACCGAAGAACAGGTTCGGAAATTGGCCGAAAACGCTTCGGATTCGATTGTACTAGAGGCCTTGCGCGGCAACAGCGATCCGACATCGATCGGATCGGTACAGGTTGAGTTTCCGGCATCTCTGCTGGGCGGCTCTGCAAACAAGCCGGTCGAGATCCGGACCGACGGCGCTGTCGTTCGGCTGAAAGTCGGCTCGGTCGCGTTGGAGGCCGGAACGAACGGGCAAAAGGCGACAGTCCGATTCGAGCGTCTAGACCGGTCGGATTCCAACGGGCGGCCTGCCGTCCCCCAATCGGATCGTTTCGCGCTTCTGTCGGATGTCTGGAATCTGACGCTGACGGTTGACGGCAAACGGGTGTCGACGTTCAAAAAGCCCGTTCAAGTTTCGCTGTCGGGACGGAATGCGGCGACGGCAAACGGTAATTCCGGAGTTGTCGCGGCTTACGTTTTCGACGAGGCGGAAGGTCGTTGGAAATACGTCGGCGAAGCGCGTGCTGAAAACGATCGATGGACGTTCGATACCGGCCATTTCTCGCGGTTTGCGGTCATGGCCTATACCGGATCGTTCGAAGACATGCGGCTCCATTGGGCCGAACGGGCGGTGCATCGGCTTGCCGCACGGCTCGTGGTCGACGGCGTCGACGGCGCGCGGTTCGCTCCCGACCGCGAGGTGACGCGGGCGGAATTCGTCGCGATGCTGGTGCGGTTGCTCAGCTTGCCGCCGGCCGAACGGGCCACCGCCGCACGGTTTGAAGACATCGATTCGTCCGCCTGGTATGCCGATGCGGTCGCGCGCGCAGTGGCGGCCGGGCTGATCGAAGGCGTGTCGCCGTCGCGGTTTGCGCCGGACGAACCGGTGACGAGAGAACAAATGGCGGTGATCATCGCCCGCGCTTACGCGATGATTGCAGGCGGCGCCGGAAACGGGGCTTCGGCCGCGGGCGGCAGCGGGGCATCGTCGGCCGCAGTGTTCGCGGACGCCGCCGACATCGCGCCGTGGGCGCTTCAGGCCGTCGGACAGCTGAAAGACTGGAAACTCACCGACGGATACCCGGATGGGCGGTTTGCGCCGAAACAACCTCTGACGAGAGCCGAGGCCGCGGTGATGCTCGACCGGCTTGCCGGCCGATAACTGAATCAATCGCATGGAAAACGACAAACCCCCGGATACGCCACCCGGGGGTTTGCCGTTTCGGCGAACGCGAAACTTTTACTGGAACGAGCGGTTTTGCGCCCACTGGGTCTGGTATTGCGGCTGGAACTGCGGCTGCCATTGTTGTTGGAACTGTTGCGGCTGCTGGGCGGACAGGCGCAGCGACTGTTCCACTTGATTGCAGAGGCTGACCGCCTGTTGCAACGCCTGGATCGCCTTGTAATGATCCTGAAGCATTTGTTGAAATTTCTGGGCATTTTGCTGTTCGACCTGGATCATCTGTTGGTATGTCTGGTTGTGCTGCTGGGTCTGCTGAATGACCTGCTGGATCAGTTGTTCGCATTGCTGCAGCTGGGCGGCTGCGTTTTGGACCTGATACATTCGCAAAAGCCTCCTGTACCTGGATTTCGGGTTGCCCCACACCGTATTATGGATACGGTGAACCTGTTTTTATGCATGGCCGCTCATATCGGCAGACAGAGTTGAACGGGTTGCGCACCGCTGTCGGCCGGGGATTCGTCCGACGCTGCGGTCGCCGGCGAGGCGGTATCTTGCGGTTCCGCTTCGTCGACCGCCGCACCGGCGGGAAGGCCGACGCGCCGCAGCGCCGCTTCGACTGCGCCTAAAACGGCCGCCCGATAAGAGGCCGGCGGATGGGCCGAGCGGTCGTACAGATCGGCGTATCGGTCGACCAAACGCGCGTTGTATCGGCGCAGGGCGCGGAAAAACCAAGCTTTCACTTCTGGCGTTGCCAGCCGCAGCACGGACGGCGCCACGAATGCCGCGCCGGCTTCGGCCGCCCGCTCGACGACGGCGTTCAAGCACGATTTGCCGTCCGTAATCAGCGGCAAGATCGGCGCAAGAAAGACGCCCGCCCGAATGCCGGCGTCGTTCAGCCGGCGCACCGCCTCGAGCCGTTTGTCGGGCCGGGGGGAGTGCGGCTCGAACGCCCGCCAGACGGCGGGGTTCAGCGTGTTGACGCTGATGTTGACGGTTACGGACGGCAGTTTGCGCAAGATGTCCGCATCCCGTAGAACGAGCGGAGAACGCGTCGTAATGGACGCGGAAATGCCGTATTCCGCCAAAACTTCAAGACAACGCCGGGTGATTCGTTCCTTCGCTTCCCGCGGCTGATAAGGATCGGTCGCCGTTCCGATGGCGACGGGGCCGACGCCGGCCAACCCGCGCGGCCGGCTTGCCAGGCGGCGAAGCTGGGCTTCCAGCGCTTCCGCGGCGTTTTCCTTGACGTAAATGTGATTTTGAAACCGATCGTTAGCTTTTTCTCCCATATAAGTATGAAAATACCTTGCATAACAAAAGCTGCACCCGTGACGACAGCCTTTATACGGGTTCATCGACCACGAAAACGGCATCGACGGCGCGCGGACGGCGTTGAGCATCGTCTTGACCCGGATCGGTTCGTAGACGGCGTCGGACATCGCGGACCACCCGAACATATGTTTTGTTTTCACCATACCATAAACGCGCTCCGGACGCAAATGCGCCCGCATGAAAAAAGCCGTCGGCGGCACAAGCTAAGTCGCGGACGATCCCGGGAAAGGGTGAATGACACCGATGTGGCAGACCAACGTCTCGCAGGCGATCGGGCCGTTCGTCTGGGCGTTCGTCGTCGGCGGGCTGATTTGCGTGATCGGACAAATTCTGATCGACGTCTTCCGCCAGACGCCGGCGCACACGATGACGATGCTCGTCGTGGCGGGAGCTGTGCTGGACGGTTTCGGGTTGTACGACCCGCTCATCCGGTTCGCCGGTGCCGGCGCGACGGTCCCGATCACCAGTTTCGGCCATGCGCTCGTGCATGGAGCTCTGAACGAGTTGCAGACGGACGGTTGGATCGGGGTGCTGACCGGTATTTTCGAGGTAACGAGCGCGGGCGTGTCGGCTGCGATCATTTTTTCGTTTCTAGGTGCTCTCGTCGCCCGGCCGAAAGGTTGAGGCTGCGGGGGCGTTTTTTCGGTCCGGACGCCGTCGGATGGGCGGCGTTCCGGTTTTTTTTCGCCTCTGTACGCGTTTTCCCGTTTAAGGTAAGATGAAAATAGCGTCGCGTCGAAGCCTGTCCGAGGGAGGTTTTGCGATGAACCCCGCATGGGAAGAGGCCTGGAATACCGCGAAGCGGCTGAAGGCGAATCTGGAATCGTGCATTCTCGGCAAAGGCAGGGAGATCGAGCGGTTGCTCGTCGCCCTGTTCGCCGGCGGTCATGTGTTGATCGAAGACGTTCCAGGAACGGGAAAAACGGTGCTCGTCAAGGCGCTTGCCTGTTCGATCCGCGGACGGTTTCGCCGCGTCCAGTGCAATCCCGATCTGCTGCCGACGGATGTTACGGGCGTGTCCGTTTTTCATCCGCGGGACCAGACGTTCGTGTTCCGACCGGGGCCGGTGATGGCGAATTTGCTGCTTGTCGACGAGATCAACCGCGCGACGACGAAGACGCAGTCGGCGCTTTTGGAGGCGATGGAGGAGCGGGCGGTTTCCGTCGACGGGGAGACATACCCGCTGCCGGAACCGTTTCTTTTGCTCGCGACGCAAAACCCGATCGAATTCGAGGGAACATATCCGCTGCCGGAGGCGCAACTTGACCGGTTTTTGCTGCGGCTGCGCATCGGTTATCCGGATGTCGAGGCGGAAAAACGGATGTTGAGGACGCATACGGTCGTCCATCCCGTCGAGGCGCTCGAGCCGGTGACCGATACGGAAACGGTGACCGCGATGCAGCGGCTCGTCCGCGATGCGCACGTCGACGACGCGGTGGCGGATTATATCGTGTCGATCGTGCAGGCGACGCGGCGGCATCCGCATCTGGCGCTCGGCGCAAGTCCCCGCGCGGCGATGGGGCTTTATACGGCGGCGAAAGCGCTCGCTTTTCTGCGCGGGCGAGACTACGTCCTGCCGGACGACGTCAAGGAGCTGGCGCGCGATGTGCTGGCGCACCGGCTCGTGCTGAACGCGGACGCACGGCTGGACGGCGTGACGGCCGAGTCGGTCGTCGACGCGGTGCTGGCGAACGTACGAGTGCCGGTCCGATTGGAGAAATGACCGATGGAGCGCACGGGATTGCAGGCGGCCGTGAATCGGGAGATGGCGATCAGCCGACGTCGGCATACCGTCGCAAAGCTGCGCGGCCTTGCCTTTTTGTTCGCGACGAGCGCGCTGTTCGTTCTGTTTCAGGGCGGAAAGCTATCGGCGGCGGTATTTCTGATGGTGTCCGTGTTGTGCGCCTACGTGCTGTCCGGCCGCTGGAGCGGCATCGAGCGTGTGGAAGGATCGCGGGTGTTGGCGCCGGCCGCGCGGACGCCGCCGGCGAAGGGCGGAGACCGGCCGTTTTCCGGTTCGCTCGAGGCTGGCTCGTCGCTCGCCGTGCGCATTCGCGTCCGTATTCCCGGCGTCTGGCCGGTTCCGTACGTCATCGTGCGCGATCGGTTGATTCGGCGCGGCGGTTTCGAGATGCCGTTCGAGACGTCGCTTGTGCCGGACTGGCGCCGGCAAGGGGAAGCGACGTACGAGACGCCGCCGCTTCGCCGAGGTTTTTACCGGTTCGGCCGGACGGAATGTTGGACCGAGGATGTGTTCGGACTGTTCGAACACCGCGGATGGCTTGATTTGTCGCAGTCGTTCGCCGTTCTGCCGAAAACGGCGGAGATTCGGCAATGGAGGCTTTTGTACCGCTGGATGCGCGGGTCGCACGTTCATACGGCGGTCGTCTGGTCGCAGCGGGAGACGACCCAGATCAACGGGGTGCGCGAATATATTTACGGCGATCGCGTGTCTCGCATTCACTGGAACGCGACGGCCAAGACCGGGACCTGGAAATCCAAGGAGTTCGAGCGCGAGGCGTTGCCGAGGTCGTGGATTGTACTCGACAGGCGCGGGAGCGTTTATCGTTCGGAGGAAGAATTCGAACTTGCGGTGTCTGTCGTGGCGTCGCTGCTTTCGTATTTGGCGCGGCGTGATTTGGCGGTCGGACTCCTATCGGTCGGCCGCAAAACGACAGTGTTCGAGCCGGCCCGCCGGGCGGCGTCGCGCAAGGAAGTCTGGGAACATCTGATTGAAGCCGAGGCGGACGGATCGGGCGACTGGACGGATGCCGTGAGGGAAGCGACCGGGCGCTGGCCGTCCGGCAGTTTCGCGGCCGTCGTGACGCCGGTGGGCGAGTCCCCTGCTGCGGTGGCGGATTTGTTCCGCAAACGCGGCGTCAACGCCTGTTTTATCGGGTTGGCGGCGGGACGGTCGCCCGAGGAGGCGGACAGGTGGCGGCGTCTGCTCGCGGCTTCCGGGACGCCGGGATATCGCGTCGAGAGTCTGGAGCAATTGCCCGCGGTGCTGGAGGAGCGTGTCCGATGATGCGTCTTCGCCGGATTCTCGTGGCCGACGGCTTGCAAAAAGTCGCGGTTCTTCTGAGCGGATTGTTCGTTTGGCCGTTCATCGCGTGGATCAGGGAGGAAGGGTTGTTCGGCGCGGAGGCGTTTTCGCTTGCCGCCTGGACGCTCGTCGGATCGTGCGCCGTCGGCGTGACGGCGGTCGGGGCGAGGCGCCTGTTTCGCGCGTCGGCCGAGGCGGTCGTCGTTTTGTTCGTGTTTGCCGCTATTGCACCGGTCGTCTGGCCGCCGTTTCCGACCGTTGCGGGCGGAGCGGCGCCGGCCGTCCGGCTCGTCCGCCTACTGGAGGCGATCTGGAGATGGGCGGAAGAAGCGGGCCGGGAGGCGGCCGTCTGGCTGCCGATTTCGCTCGGGGTATGGCTGGCGTTTTGCGCCGTGCGCTGGTGGGCGCGAGTCTGGTGGCGCGTCATGGCTTTGACGGTGGCCGGCGTGACGGCGATGGCCGTCCGCGATTCGTACAGCACTGTCTATTTATGGGATCAGGCGGTATGGGTGATCGTCTGCGGGCTCGGACTGTTGTCGGTTCGCCATTTCGATGATTTGCGGCGGCGGCGTCCGGAAAGCTGGACGCCGATTTCCGAATATCCCGGGGCGGTCTGGACGACGCTTGCCATTCTCGGAGTTTCCATGGCGACGCTCGGCGTCGCGGCGCCGGATCTGCGCCCGGTATTGAAGGATCCGTACACCTTCTGGATGGAGCGGCAAGGCAAGACGGTCCTCACCGGAGGCAAGACGATCATCGACGCTCCGGTCTCGTCGGCCGATGCGTCGTCCGGATACAGCCGGAACAGCTCCCAGCTCGGCGGCGGCTTTCGATTCGACTATTCGCCGGTCATGACGGTGACGACGTCGCACCGCGCGTATTGGCGCGGAGAAACGTTGTCCAGGTATACGGGGCGCGGGTGGGAGCAGACCGCCGCCGAACGGAATGCGCCGCGCTATCCCGTCGTCCTCGGCGAACCGCTGGAGCCCGCCGTCGAGACCGGTCCGTTGAAATACGTCGAAGTGCGCCAGTCCGTGACGATGTTGCGCAAGGATGAGCGTTTTCCTGTATTGTTCGCCGCGGCGACGCCGGAGCGCATCGAGGGGTGGCCGGAGGAGGGGCGCACGTCGTTGCCGCTGTTCTGGACGCCTGCGCTCGGCGAGTTGCGCGTCAATTACCGCGGCGTCCGGCAATTTCCGGAGACGTATACGGTCGCTTCACGCGTCCCCGTGTTGGACGAGGCGGTGCTTCGCCAGGCACCGCCGCCGGAAGAGCGCGCCGAGCTTCTGCCGTACTTGCAGCTTCCGTCGACCCTGCCGGATCGCGTCCGCGATCTGGCCCGTTCTTTGACGGAGAACGCCGCGACACCGTACGACAAGGTCAAGGCGATCGAGACGTACTTAAACACGACCTTCAAGTACACGAACGAGCCGGACGAAAGCAAGGGACGGAGCGCGGATTTCGTCGACCGGTTTTTGTTCGAGATTCGGGAAGGGTATTGCGATTACTTTTCAACGGCGATGGCGGTCATGGTTCGTTCGATCGGCCTGCCGGCGCGCTGGGTGAAAGGGTACGCGCCCGGCCAGTTACCGCAGGACCCGCTCGAATTTCTCGGCATTCCCAGAACCGACGAAAACGGCGCGGGAACGTACACGGTCCGCAATGCGGACGCGCATTCGTGGGTCGAGGTGTATTTCGAGGGAATCGGCTGGATTCCGTTCGAGCCGACGCCGGGATTCGCGGTTCCGGTAGTCAGGCCGGCCGAGGAGACGGCACCCGAAGCGGCGCTGCCAGAAAACGTCGGGCAGACGGAAGAGCCGAAAGCGGAGAACGGCTCCGGCGGGCTGAGCAAACGGATTGCCGTCGCGACGGCAGCGGCCGCGTCGGCTGTCGCGATCGCGTTGTCGGCGGTATGGGCGGTCCGTCGCCGCGGGTTGCTGTCGCGCGGTGCGGCGCGCGATCCGAACCAAGTGGTGGCGCGCGAGTTCGTCCGGCTTTTGCGTCATGCCCGCCGCAAAGGGTACATGCGGCTGGAGCACGAAACGGCGAGAGAAACGTTCTCACGGTGGGCGCGGCAAAACGAGAAAGCGGCGGACGCCCTGTTTACTTTTCTGGATCTTTTCGAAAAAGCGCGCTATTCCGGCCGCCGCGTGACGGAGGCGGAAGCCGCAAAGGCGGAACGCATGACGGCCAGGCTGAGAAGCGAACTTTGAAACGGCCAAACGACTGTGCTATAGTGAGTCCATGGAAAACCGCAAGGCAAGAGGTGGCCGTCGGTGGCGGGTTTGTGGGAAAAGCTGAAACCGGATCGGATCGTCCGGTCCGTTTATGATATCGACCCGTCGGCGCTCCTGCGCGAAGGCATCCGCGGCATTATCGCGGACCTCGACAACACGCTGGTCGCAGCCCGGGAGACGTCCGTCGATCCGCGTCTGGTCGGCTGGCTGGAGACGTTGCGGCGAGAGGGATTGCGCGTCGTCATCGTCTCGAACAACAAAGAGGCGCGCGTGTCCGCGGTTGCGGAGGCGCTCGGGGTTCCGTACGTCTTTTCGGCGCGCAAGCCGCTCGGCCGCTCGTTCCGCAGGGCGCTCGGGCTGATGGGGCTTTCCGCCGAAGAAGTGGCCGTCGTCGGCGACCAGCTTTTGACCGACGTGCTGGGCGGCAATCGGGCGGGTTTGCGCACGATTCTTGTGACGCCGATTTCGCCGGAGGAAAGTTTTCTTTCGAAGATGAACCGGAGTTTGGAAAAATTTGCTGTGTGGGCGATGCGGAAACGCGGCATTGACATTCGGGGGGACGGCTCGTGACGGACACCGGCGATTTTGGACGCGGGAGCGAAGCCGGGCGGAGGTGCCCGGGCTGCGGCGTCCTGTTGCAGTCCGAGCGGCCGTCGGACGCCGGATATGTCCCGCCGGAAGCGCTGGAACGGCCGGATGTCGTCTGCAGGCGCTGTTTTCGGCTGCGACATTACGGCGATCCGGCGGTGTTGCCCGCCGAAGTGGCCGACGTGTTCGACGCGCTGAACCGGATCGCATCGACGCGGTGTCTCGTCGTGCATATCGTCGACCTGTTCGATTTCGAGGGCAGCGTCGTGACCGGGCTGCACCGTTTCGTCGGATCGAATCCGGTCGTTTTGGCGGTGAACAAGACCGATGTGTTACCCGCCGCCGTCAGCCGCGCCAAAATCGAGCGGTGGGTGCGTGCGCGGGCGCGGGAACTCGGGTTGCAACCGATCGGGATCGTGCTGATGAGCGCCCGCTCCGGCGAAGGCTTCGACCGTCTGTACGAAGCGATGCGGCTGTTCCGCAACGGATCCGAGACGGTTGTCGTCGGTGCGACGAACGTCGGCAAGTCGACGCTTGTCAACCGACTCATACGGGATTTGGCCGACCGGAACGCGAACGTGACGGTGTCGCCGTTTCCGGGAACGACGCTCGACGTCATCCGCATTCCGCTCAAAGACGGAAGCGTCGTCGTCGATACGCCCGGCATCGCCTATCCGTGGCGGCTGACCGAGATGGTCGGGCCGGAAACGGTCAAAGAGCTCATTCCCGACGGCGAAATCCGCCCGCGCGTCTATCAGCTGAATGAGGGGCAGACGCTGTTTTTCGGCGGACTGGTGCGGTTTGATTACCTCGAGGGCGGGCGTAGGTCGTTTACGTGTTTTGTGCCGAACGACCTGCGCATGCACCGTACGAAAATCGCCCGGGCCGACGAACTCTGGTTGCGGCGAAGGGGCGACTTGCTTGTTCCTCCTTACAAGGAAGAGGAAATCACCCGGTTGCCGTCCCCGACCGTTCATGCGTTCACCACGCCGCCGGGCAAGCGATGGGACGTGTCGGTCAGCGGCCTCGGCTGGATCCAGATCAACGGCGACGCCGGCGCGCGCGTCGAGCTCCGCGCGCCGAAAGGCGTGCGGGTCGCCTTGCGCCCGGCGATGTTGTCGGGACGCTGACGCCGCGGACTTTTTTCGGTGCGGACTCGGCGTCGGCTTAACAGAGGAGTGCGTTCGACGGGGAGGATCGGTCGCAAGATGCGGGAAATCGACGCCAAGACGGAAGTTTACGGCCTTATCGGCGATCCGGTGGCGCATTCGCGATCGCCGGCGATGATGAACAAGGCTTTCCGGGAGGCGGGCGTCAACGCGGTTTATGCGGCGTTTCGCGTGGCGAAGGGGATGGTGCGGGACGCGCTGGCGGGGTTCCGTGCGCTCGGGTTTCGCGGCGCCAACGTGACGATTCCGCACAAGGTGGACGTTTTGGCGTTTTTGGACGACGTCGACGACCGCGCCCGGCGCATCGGAGCAGTCAATACGATCGTCAACGACGGCGGTCGACTCGTCGGCTACAACACCGACGGCATCGGCTATGTCCGTTCGCTGAAGGAAGAGACCGGCGTCGATTTGCGCGGCAAACGCGTCCTACTCATCGGGGCCGGCGGTGCGGCGCGCGGAGTTGCGTTCGCCTTGGCGGACGAAGGCGTCGGGACGATCTGGATCGCCAACCGGACGGCCGAAAGAGCGGTTTCGCTCGCCGGCGACCTCGCGCGGTCGGCCGATTGCAAAGTCGAGGCCCTCGATCTGTCGCAGGCCGTTCGTCTATGCGCGGAGGCGGACGTCGTCGTCAATTGCACGTCGGCCGGCATGGCGCCGTCGGTCGATGAAACGCCGATCGCAACGGACGCGTTGCGGCCGGGGATGATCGTCAGCGACCTCGTCTACAATCCGCCCGAGACGAAATGGCTGCGCGCAGCGCGTGCGGCGGGCGCCGTCGTTCACGGCGGCGTCGGCATGTTCGTCTATCAGGGCGCGTATGCGTTCGAATATTGGACGGGCTTGCCGGCGCCGGTCGCCGCCATGCGCGCGGCCGTGGAAGCGTCGCTCGGCTTGCGCGCCGACGCGGAGGGAGACGCGCCGTGAAAATCGGCGTTTTGGGCGGGACGTTCGATCCCGTGCATATCGGGCATTTGCTGGCGGCCGAATGCGCGCGCGAGGAGTTCCGGCTCGACGAGGTATGGTTCATGCCGGCGTATATGGCGCCGCACAAGGCGAATCCGCCGACGGCCTCTCCTTTTCAGCGGCTGCGCATGCTGGAGCTGGCGACGGCGTCGCATCCCGGTTTCCGCGTCAGCCGACTCGAGATCGACCGCGGCGGCGTTTCGTACACGTACGAGACCGTTCGCGAGCTGAAGCGGCTGTATCCGGACGGCGAGTTTTACTGGATCGTGGGAGCGGACATGGCGGCCGACCTCGCACGCTGGTCGAGAATCGAGGAGCTTGTCGGAGAAATTCGGTTTATCGGGCTCAGCCGGCCGGGGTACGGATGGAAATCGGCGGATTTGCCCGCCCATGTCGCCGCAGCAGTCGCGGAAGCCGAGATGCCGGCGATCGGCGTATCGTCGACCGAAATCCGGAGACTCTTGGCGTCGGGCCGTTCGGCGCGGTATCTCGTGCCCGAACCGGTTTTAGACTATATTCGGGAGCAGAAACTGTATGTCGATTGAACGTCTGAAAGAATCGGCGGAACGCCAGCTGACGCCCGACCGCTGGCGCCATACGCTCGGCGTGGCGGAAACGGCCGTCCGCCTTGCGCAGAAGTACGGCGCCGACGCCGCGAAGGCGGAAATCGCCGCCATCCTGCATGATTATTGCAAATGCTGGCCGAGGGAAAAACAGGCGGACGTTCTGCGGAGCCATCCCGAGCTGCCGCAGGATTTGCTCGAGTACGACGCGGAGCTGTGGCATGCGCACGTCGGAGCATGGGTCGTCGAAAACGAGCTCGGCGTCCGCGACGCGGACGTCCTGAACGCGATCCGCTGGCATACGTCGGGGCGCATCGGCATGACCCTTCTGGAAAAAATCGTCTGTCTGGCGGACTATATCGAGCCCGGCCGCCGTTTTCCCGGAGTGGACGACATTCGCCGGCTGGCCGAGAGCGACCTCGACCGGGCGCTCGTCGCCGGGTTCGACGCGACGATCCGGTTTTTGTTGGATCGCGGCAAGAAAATTTATCCGCTGACGGTGATGAGCCGCAACGCATTGCTCGACGAGATTTCGGGCAAGGAGGGTATCGATGGAAGATACGGTTGAAACGGTCGTCGACCGCCTTGTTCAGGCGGCCGAAAACAAAAAGGCGATGAACGTGACGGTGCTCGATCTGCGCGGGATTTCGCCCGTCGCCGATTTTTTCGTGATTTGTCACGGCAATTCGGATACGCAGGTCTATGCGATCGCGGATGAGATCCGGAAGACGGCCGGCGAACTCGGGCTCCGGCTGCGCGGCGTCGAGGGACTGGACAAGGCGCGCTGGGTGCTGATCGATGCCGGCGACGTCGTCGTGCACGTCTTTCATCGCGACGAGCGTGAATATTACGGCCTCGAGCGGCTTTGGTCCGATGCGAAAGTCGTCGTCGGCCGGGTGTGACCCTCATGGTCGCCTATGGAAAACTGGCTGCCTGGTACGACCGGCTGATGGCCGGGGTGCCGTACGACAGGTGGCTCCGGTTTGCGGAGGCTTATTGGGAAAAGCGCGGCCTTCGTCCCCGCGTCGTTGCGGACGTCGGCTGCGGGACGGGAAACACGGCGATCGCGTTTGCGGCGTCCGGCATGCGGGTGTACGGGATCGACCTGTCGGAGGACATGCTGGCCGTCGCAGCAGCGAAGGAAGCGCGTGTCCGCGAGGAAGGCCGCTCTTGCGCGCCGGTCGTCTGGTTGCGGCAGGACATGCGCGAACTCGAGCTGCCGGAACCCGTCGACGCCGCCGTATCGTTTTGCGATTGCCTCAACTACCTGCTGGAAGAAGACGATCTGTCGCAGGCGTTCGCGGCGGTCTACCGCGCGCTGAAACCCGGCGGCACGTTTTTGTTCGACATGCATGCGCCGGAGACGCTGCGGCGATACGCGCACGACCAGCCGTTCGTGCTGACGGAGCCGGACGTCTGCTATATATGGACGTGCCGGTTCGACGACCGACGCTGCGAAATCGAGCATGACCTGACGGTATTCGTCCGGAGCGGACGTTCCGATTGTTACGAGCGGTTCGGCGAAGTTCATATCCAGCGCGCCTATTCGTGGAAACGCGTGGCGGAAAAGTTGCGCGCCGTCGGTTTCGTCGACGTCGATGTTTTCAGTGATTTTACGTGGAAAAAACCGGGGAGAACCAGTCTCCGGCTGTTTTTCGGCGCGGTCCGGCCTTGAGCCGGCCGCTTATTTTTTTCAAACGCCTCCTGCTGCATTTCGCCCGGCTCAGCCGTCTTCTATAGTGGCTGCAGCCGAAAGGAGGATCTGTGCGTTGGAACCCGCCATTCCCGCTTTGTTTCGAGAATTGTTTTACAAGCATTATCCGAACGTCCGCCGGAAAATCGTTTCCCTCGTGCGCGACGAAGCCGTCGCGGAAGACCTCGCGCAAGAAACATTTTTGCGCCTTTATCTCCGGCCGCCGGACCATCCCGAAATGATCCCGGCGTGGCTGCATCGCGTCGCTACGAGGTTAGCCTACGATTATCTGGAACGGCGTTCCCGGGAGCGCCACATTCTTGAGAAATCATTTTTTTCTGCCGAAACGGTCGGCGAATCGAACGAACAAATCGTCATGCGCCGCCTCGAACGCGAAGAGGTACAAGCCTGGCTGTCGCGGTTGTCCGCTCGAGACCGCAACGTTCTCATGCTCCGGTATGCGGGGATGAGTTATTCGGAAATCGCGGAAAGACTCCGCGTCCGCCGCTCATTAGTCGGGACGATGGTTCACCGCGCGACCGAGCGGCTGAGAAGGGAAGCGGAGGCGGACCGGCGACGTTTTCAACCGAATGTCGACGGGGGGAATCAACCATGAACCGATGGGATACGCATGCGGCCGCAAAGGAATCAATCGACGATGCCTGGAATAAGTTGGCTTCGCGGCTGGCGAATTTGACGCCGCATCCGCATTGGGAGGCGTGGGAGCGGGAACGTCCGGTGGCGGACGGCCCTGTCTTGTCTCAGGGCGCCGCGGACGAAAAACCCGCCTCTGCGGCGGAAACCGTTTCGAGAGAACGCCCGAGATCGGTTCGTATTCGTGCGCTCTTGTTCCGTCCGGACGTACGACGACTGGCGAGACGTTTCGCATTCGCCGCCGTTTGCGGCTGCGCGATCGCCTGGGCTATCACCCCGGCGGGAAGCGACGCGTTGGCCGCGTTACTGCAGAAGTTCCGCATGCAAGAACCGACGATTGTTCGGGAACAAGACCTCGAACAACTGTTTCGGACCATGTTTCCCGACGGATCGACGCGGGAGGCGGTCAACCGACTCGGGACATTTTCGAGGACAACCGGGGAGAGTCGGGGAGCGGTGACGCTGAAGGAAGCCGAACGGCTGCTCGGCGTCGACCTTCCCGAGCCGACGGGATTCGACGTACAAACGGACCGCGTTTACTTGTCGCCGGCCGAGACGTTGACGTTCCGGCTTCACGTGGACGAAATCAACCGAGTGCTGCGCCGGCTCGGCGCGAAAACGCTGTTGCCGGAATCGGTGGACGACAAACCGATCCGTCTGGAAATCGGCGAAAGTGTCAGTATAAACTGGAAAGAGCTTGCAGAGGGGAGGCGGGAAAGCTGGTACATGCTTTTGGTGCAGCCGATCCCGACCGTCGACGTCGATCCGTCCGTCCCGGTGGAAGAAGCATGGAAGGCCGTCGTTCAGTTTCCGCTTTTGCCGGATGAACTTCGCCGTTCGTTGCAGAAAACCGCTTTGTCCGAAGGACGGGCTCCTTTGCCGCTTGTGACGCGGGGCGATGTCGAGAAGATCGACGTCGACGGCGTCGAGTTGTGGATCGAATCGAACCCGCTGCAGTCCGAACACGGCGAAAACCGGGATTACAACGTGTTTTGGATTCGTGACGGCCATCTGTTTATGCTCGACGGAGGCTTACCGTCGAAAGACGACATGGTCGCGAAAGCGCGGGAGTTGATCGGGCGATGAGCGTCGCCGCCGTCGAGACGGTCCGGCTGTCCAAGGATTACGGAGACGGCCGCGGTTGTCGGGACGTGACGCTGCGCGTGGAGCGCGGGGAAGCGTTCGGCCTGCTCGGGCCCAACGGCGCGGGTAAAAGCACGTTCGTCAAAATGCTGGTCGGGCTGATCCGCCCGACCGGCGGACGGGCGTCGCTGTTCGGATTTCCCGCCGGCTCGCTGGAGGCGCGGCGACGCATCGGTTATTTGCCGGAATTGTTCCGTTTTCCGGAATGGCTGACCGGCGAGGAAGTACTGCGGTATCACGCCCGTTTGTGCGGCCTGGAAGGCGACCGGGCGCGCAGTCGAATCGAGCGGCTGCTCGAGGAGGTCGGCATCGGTCGGCGCGGCCGCGACAGGATCAGACATTATTCCAAAGGGATGCAGCAGCGCCTCGGCCTTGCATGTGCGATGCTGGGCGACCCCGACCTGCTCATTCTCGACGAGCCCGCTTCCGCTCTTGATCCGGTCGGGCGCCACGAAGTCCGGCAAATTTTGCGGCGACTGAGCGGACAGGGGAAAACGATTTTTCTGAATTCCCATTTATTAGAAGATGTCGAATGGCTGTGCGACCGGGTCGCCCTTCTTCATCGCGGTGAGATCGTGGCCGAAGGAGCACTCGCAGAGATGTTGCGCGAAAAGAAACGCCGGTATTTGCGGGTGGCCGGTTTTTCCTCGTTTCTGCTCGACTGGCTCCAGGAGGAATCGGGCGTTTCCGTCCGCATCGCCGTCGACCGTCCTTCGCCGGACGGCGAGTCGGTGTGGCTGGAGGCGGAGGCGGAAAACGACGAGAGAATCGGTCGGCTGCATTATCTGATCGTCGAGCATGGGATGACGCTGTACGAATCCGTGCCGGTAAGCGAAAGGCTCGACGAATGGTTTTTGAAAATCGTTTCGGGCACGAGAACGCCGGGGTGATCGCATGACGACAATGATGTTGTGGACATGGAAAGAAATGTATAGAAAGAGATTCACCTGGATGACGGTGATTTTGACGGCGGCCTTTCTCCTCGCGTTCTGGTTCGTCGCCCGGGAAATTTCCGCGGATCTTCGCGAGCCGTGGTTTGAGCCGACCGATCCGGCTTCCGTAGTCCGGCGGTTCGAAAACGCCGCGGTCATCTTGGCGCTTGGTTTCTTTTTCGGGTCGTTTGTTCTCGCTTTTTTCGCCGTTTTCGGGGCGGTCGCCGCCGTAAATGGCGAAACGGAACAGGGGACATTGCTGTCGGTGCTGTCGCGCCCGATCCGCCGCTGGCAATGGTATCTCGGCCGTTGGATCGGTTTCGTCGTTTCGGGCGTCGTTTACGCCGCCGCGCTGTTTGCAGCCTTGTTGTTCGTCGCGGCCTGGCATACGGGAATCGCATACGACCCGATCGTGGTGCTGAAGGCGTTCGTTCTGTTCGCTTCCGTCGTGCCGCTGCTGGTGTCGGTCACGATGCTGGGGTCGTGTAAATGGTCGGCCATGAGCAACGGGATCGTCATGACGATGCTCTACGGCATCGGGATGTTGGGGGGCATGATCGAGCGCATCCTTGGTTTCGGCCTCGACGAGAGTCAGTCCCGCCCGGCGCTGCGGACGATCGCGGGACTGATGTCGCTGGCGATGCCCGCTGACGGGATTCAACGGAGGATGCTCGCGGAATTGCTGTCGGTGTTCGAGGTCCGGGATTTAGTAGGCGGATTGGACCATCGTTTGGGACCGCTCGGCGTCGGGCAGGTGCCGTCCGACGCTTTCCTGGCGTATGCCGCTTTGTACGGCCTCTCGGCGCTGTTGGCCGGAATTGCGGTGTTTCGGCATAAGGATTTGTAAAATGATTGACAAGAGTTAGCAAACCGTCTATAATCACAAGAAGACATGGCCGACAGGCGGAGGATGACGCTTTCGACGGACGTCGTCCCGGTCCGGACGCGGAGTGGGGCGATTTTTGTTTTAACCGCAAGAAGCGGAGGCAAAAGCGCGATGAAGGCAAGCGAAATCCGACACAAATGGCTCGACTTTTTCGCGTCGAAAGGACACCGGATTGAACCGAGCGCATCGCTCGTCCCGCACAACGATCCGTCGTTGCTCTGGATCAACGCCGGGATGGCGCCGCTCAAGCCGTATTTCGACGGCCGGATCAAGCCGGACAACCCGCGTATCGCCAACGTGCAGAAATGCCTGCGCACCAACGACATCGAAAACGTCGGCAAGACGCGCCGTCACCATACGTTTTTCGAAATGCTCGGCAATTTTTCGATCGGCGACTATTTCAAGGAAGAGGCGATCGCCTGGGCGTGGGAGTTTCTGACCGACCGCCGCTGGATCGGGTTCGATCCGGAGCGGTTGTCGGTGACCGTTCATCCGGAAGACGAAGAAGCATACCGGCTGTGGAACGAGAAAATCGGCATTCCTGCGAAACGCATTTATCCGACAGCGGATAATTTCTGGGATATCGGCGAAGGACCGTGCGGACCGTGCACGGAAATTTTTTACGACCGCGGGCCGGCTTACGGCGATGCCGGCGATCCGGAATGTCGCCCCGGTGGGGAAAACGAGCGTTATCTCGAAGTGTGGAATCTTGTTTTTTCCCAATATAACCATAATCCGGACGGAAGTTATACGCCGTTGCCCAGCAAAAACATCGATACGGGCGCGGGGTTGGAACGGCTCGCCTCGCTGCTCCAGGACGTCGATTCCAATTTCGATACCGATTTATTCCGGCCGATCATCGATCGGACGTGCGAAATCGCCGGCGTGGGGTACGGCGTCGACGAAACGCGCGACGTCGCGCTGAAGGTGATCGCCGATCACGTCCGCGCGGTGACGTTCGCGGTCGGCGACGGCGTGCTTCCTTCCAATGAAGGGCGCGGCTACGTCATCCGCCGCCTGCTGCGGCGGGCCGTCCGCTACGGCCGCGTGCTCGGCGTCGACCGTCCGTTTCTTTGGTCGCTCGTGGCGACGGTCGGCGAGGTGATGGGCGGGTTCTATCCGGAAGTCCTGGAGCGCCGAGCGTGGATCGAGCGCGTCGTCAGGTCGGAGGAGGAGCGTTTTCACGAAACGCTTTCCGAAGGTTTGCGCATTCTCGCCGAGGCGGTGAAGCGGTGCCGGGAGGAAGGCCGCGATTCGATCAGCGGCGAGGAGGCGTTCCGGCTTTACGACACGTACGGGTTTCCGATCGACCTGACGGTCGACTACGCGGCCGAACACGGCCTGGCGGTCGACCGCGACGGATTCGAACGGGAAATGGAGGCCCAACGGAGCCGGGCAAGAGCTGCCCGCCAGGAAGGCGGCGGCATGCGCGTGCAGGGCGGGCCGCTTGACGATCTGACGGAGCCGAGCGAGTTTATCGGATATACGGAATGGGCGACCGACGCGCGAATCGTCGCGATCGTCAAAGGCGACGCCCGCGTCGAAACGGCGGAGGCGGGCGAATCGTGCCTGGTCGTCCTCGACCGCACGCCGTTTTATGCCGAAAGCGGCGGGCAGGTGAGCGACCGCGGCTTGATCTTCGGCGAATACGGCTCCGCCGCCGTGGATGATGTCCGCAAGGCGCCGCACGGCCAGCATGTGCACCACGTCCGCGTCGAGCGCGGGCGCCTGCGGGTCGGCGATCTTGTGCGGGCGGAGATCGATCGGGCGATGCGCGCCGACATCGTGAAGAACCATACGGCGACTCACCTGTTGCATCGCGCGCTGAAAGACGTGCTCGGCCCGCATGCCAACCAGGCGGGATCGCTCGTCGCGCCCGACCGTCTTCGCTTCGACTTCAGCCATTTCGGCGCCGTCACCGCGGAGGAGTTGGCCGACATCGAACGCCGCGTCAACGAGCAAATCTGGAAGGCGATCGACGTCAGCGTCATGATGAAACCGCTCGAAGAAGCCAAAGCGATGGGCGCCGTCGCCCTTTTCGGCGAAAAGTACGGCGACATCGTGCGCGTCGTGCGGGTCGGCGATTACAGCATCGAGCTTTGCGGCGGCTGCCACGTCCGCAACACGGCGGAAATCGGCGTTTTCCGCATCGTCGCCGAGACCGGGATCGGTTCCGGCGTCAGACGCATCGAGGCCGTGACCGGACGGGCCGCTTATGAATATATGGATGGTCAGTTGCGGGTGTTGCGTTCGGCGGCGGACCTGCTCAAGACCGGCGTTTCGGACGTCGCCGCGCGCGTCGAGGGTCTCGTTCGGCAAGTGCGGGAAATCGAGCGCGAGAACGAATCGCTGCGCGCCCGGTTGGGTGTGATGGAGGCGGCCGAGTTGGCAGCTTCAGCGCGCCGGGCGGCCGGCGTTGCGGTCGTGGCCGCGCGCGTTTCGTCGCGCGACATGGAAGGTTTGCGCCTGCTGGCGGACGAGTTGAAACGCCGGCTTGGTTCGGCCGTCGTCGCTCTGGGCACGGTGCATGAGGGCAAAGGATTGCTGCTTGCCGCGGTGACGCCCGACCTTGTTGCAAAAGGCTTGCACGCCGGCCGGCTTGTCAAGGAGATGGCCGCCGTCTGCGGCGGAGGAGGCGGAGGAAAACCCGAAATGGCGCAAGCCGGCGCCAAGGACGTTTCCAAAATCGACGAAGCGCTGAAGCTGGTGGACCGGTGGATTGCCGAGCAGCCCGTGGGGGGGTGAAAGCGGCGTGGATTTTTCGGACAAAACGCGAAAGTTCGACGTCCGAACCGAAGGGGTCGAAATATCGCCGCGGGAAGTGCTGCTGGCGATTTACGACGCTCTCGTCGAAAAAGGCTACAATCCGATCAACCAGATCGTCGGGTATCTTTTGTCCGGCGATCCCGCCTATATTCCGCGCCACAACAACGCGCGCAGTCTCGTCCGCAGACGGGAACGAGACGAGTTGATCGAAGAGCTTGTCCGTTTCTATCTGACCCATCATCGGGCGGAAACGGAGCGGTGTCCGTGACGCGCGTGCTCGGCCTCGACTACGGGGAAAAGCGGATCGGCGTCGCCGTCAGCGACGAGCTGGGCTGGACGGCGCAGGGCGTCGCGGTGATCGAACGGCGCGATCCGGCGTCGGACCTCGAACGGATCCGGGAAATCGCCGAAAACTACGGCGTCTCGGAAATCGTCGTAGGCTTGCCGAAAAACATGAACGGCACGGTTGGCAGACAAGGCGAGATTTGCATCGCATTCGCCCGCCGTCTCGAAGCAACATTAAAATTGCCGGTTCGCCTACAGGACGAGCGCCTGACCACCGCCGCCGCAGAGCGCATCCTGCTGGAGGCGGACGTCGGGCGGCGCAAGCGCAGACGTGTGACGGACCGGTTGGCGGCGGCCGTCATATTGCAGACGTATCTTGATTCCCGGAGAAAGGGGTGAATGCGGTGGAAGAGCCGGAAATCATTTATATTCCCGACGAGGACGGCAATGAGGAGCAATTCGAGGTCGTCATGAAGTTCGAGGTGGACGGAACGGACCGGAAATACATGATGCTCGTTCCCGTCGACGGCGCCCAAGACGGCGAGGCTGAAGAAGTGTACGCTTTCCGGTACGAGGAAAACGGCGACGATCTGCAGCTTTATTTCATCGAAGACGAAGAAGAATGGGACATGGTGGAGGAGACGTTCAACACGTTGCTTGAAGAAATGCAGGAGAAGGACGGCGATCAGACATGAGCGGCCTGCCGGAAGTCCGCGAGGTGCGGACATTGCGCGATCGATACGGCGACGAGGTGGAGTTGTCCGCCGACGACGGAACGTCCGAGGAATACCGAATCGTGACGGAGTTCGACTGGGACGGCCGCGAATATGCCGTGCTGGAATCCGAAGCGTTGCGGCGCGAAGGGGAAATTGCGGTGTTCCGCATCGACAAGTCCGGTCCCGAACCCCAGCTGGAACAGATCGAAGACGACGACGAATGGGAGACCGTGGCAGAAATCGCAGACGATCTCTTGTTTTGAACGAAAGCGGCGAGTGCAGTCGCTTTTTTTCTTGAAAGGAGAGTAGCGTGTTGGATTCTCGGCCGGAAGAGTCGGTTGTCCGCATCGATTCAGCCGGGGAAAAACGGAAGCGGTTGCCGAAAGCCGCCGTCTGGGCGGCGGCTCTCGCGCCGTTGTTGTTGGCTGCGGCGGTCGCGGTTTACGTCTGGTCGCAGTGGCGCCCGGTTCCCGCATCTTCCGCGCCCGTCCGCGTGCGGATCGAGCCGGGGATGATGCCGGATGAAATCGCGCGGGAACTGGAGCGCGCCGGCCTTATCCGCGACGCGCGGATGTTCTGGTATTACTTGAGGCTTAAGGGCGAGGGAAATCGTTTTCAGGCCGGCGAATACGAGCTTAAGCCGGGCATGACGCCGGACGAACTGATCGCCGCGTTGAACGCGGGCAATACGATTCGCCCCGAAACCGTGCGCGTGACGATTCCGGAGGGATTTACAGTCCGGCAGATCGCAGCGCGCCTGGAGGAGTCCGGTATCGCCGACGCGGCGGCGGTGCTGGGCCTGGCGGCGGACCCGAAGGCTTTTCCGCACGCCGTGATCCGTGAAATTCCGGCGGACCCGCGGATGCGCTGGCCGCTGGAAGGCTATTTGTTTCCCGAAACGTACGAATGGCCGAAAGGCGTCGACGAAACCGCAGTTCTGTCGCGCATGATCGAAGAGTTCGAACGCCGGCTGGACGCTTTGCCCGAAGGATGGCGGTCGCGGTTGGACGAGCTCGGGCTGACGCTGCATGGGCTCGTCACCGTCGCCTCGCTGGTCGAGCGCGAAGCGGCGCTGGAAGAGGAGCGGCCGCTTGTCGCCAGCGTCATTTACAATCGATTGAAGCGCGGCATGCTGCTTCAGATCGACGCTACCGTCCAGTATTTGTTGGACGAGCCGGTCGAGCGGCTGACCGAACGGGAACTCCGCATCGACAGCCCTTACAATACATATCGGTACCCGGGGCTGCCGCCCGGGCCGATCGCGAGCCCTGGGATGTCCTCGATTCGGGCGGCGCTGTTTCCCGCGGAGACGGAATATCTGTATTACGTGGTGAAAAACGACGGGTCACGCGGCCACTGGTTCGCTAAAACGGAAGAAGAGCATTACCGGAACGTCCGGGAAAGCCGCAAAGCCGCGGAAAAATCCGCCGCAGCGCCTTGAAGCTCGAAGGTAAACGGCCTCGACATGTCGAAATAGTTTATAGACACTCCGAGGCAGGTGTTCGTCATGAAGCCATCCATGCGGGGGAGACAGGTCGGCGCTTCCGCCGCCCGATTCGCGCGTTTGTTCGCTCTTTCCGGAGGAAAAGTGGCGCAATCGGTCGGCGCCAAACTGTTCATCATTTTGCTCGTCAGCATCGTCGCCCTCGTCGTCGTCGTCGGAGGCGTATCGTATTCCGTGTCGGGCGACGTCATCCAGAAGCAGGTGTCGAAAGCGGCGACCCAAGCGGTCTCGCAGGCGATGGACCGCTACGACCTCGTGTTCAAGAATTACGAAACGATGACGACGCAGATTCTGGTCGATAAAGACTTGCAAAGCAATCTGGACGAGCTGAAAAACAACGCGTCGCTGGACGCCTACGGCCAGCTCGAAAAAAGGCGCAAAATCGAGGAGATCGTCAACCGGTATTTTTTGACCGATCCGACGCTGGCGTCGATCGTGCTGTTCGACGATGCCGGTCAGCTGCTGCACGCCTCGGGAACCGTCAGCTTCCCGAAACCGGTCAAGGACGAACCGTGGTTTAAGCAAGCGGAATCTTTGAACGGCAAGGCGGTCTGGCTCGAGTCGAAGCCGACCGGCTACTCGCCGTCGGGCGGTATTCCGAGTTTCGGCATCGCCAGACAGATCCGCAGTACGATGACGTCCCAGGTGTTGGGCATGCTGCTCGTCGAGATCCGCTTGTCCGTCCTGAGCGACTCGCTCGCCGCGCTTGAACTCGCCGAGGGCAGCCGCGCGTTTATGGTCGGGCCGAGCGGCCGCGTCACGGTGCCGACCGAAGGCCAGCAGATCGAGGGCGAGCCCGGCATCGCGCTCAATACTCCGGAAGGCGTCGCTTCCGGCAGCGACCGCGTGGGCGACAAGCTCGTCGTCTGGAAGCGTTCCGCCGTGAACGGCTGGATTCTCGTCGGCACGATCCCGGTCGCTTCCTTGGTGAAGGATACCAAGACGATTTTCAACCTGACGGTCGTCATGGTCGTCGTGGCGGTGGCCGTCGCGGTGGCCGTCGGTGCGTTCGTCGTCTGGCTCGTCGGCGTACCGCTGATGCGGCTGCGTAACCTGATGCAGGAGGGCGCGCGCGGCAATCTGACGGTCCGGATGCCGAGCCGGCGCAAAGATGAAATCGGCCAGGTCACGGCGAGCTTCAACCAGATGATGGATCAAATCACCGAATTGGTCCGCCAGTCGTACGCTTCCGCGGAGGAAGTCAAACAGACGGCCGTCGAGCTGGCGGAAGCGTCGCGCCGGACGGAACGGTCCGCTCGGGAAATCGCCGCCGCCACGGAAGAAATCGCCTCGGGTGCGACGAGCCTTGCGCTGGAGGCCGAAAAAGGCAACGACATCACGTATCAGATCGGCGAACAGATGAAACAGGTGATCGCTTCCAACTTCGAAATGGGCAAGTCGGCAGCCGAAGTGCGCCAGTCCAGCGAGCAGGGGACGGAGTATTTGCGCGAGCTGATCGGAAAAACGAACGACACGGAAAAAATGATGCGCCAGATGTCCGAAAAAGTCGAAAAGCTGAACGAAAGCGCGCGGTCCATCCGCAAGATTTTGGACTTGCTCGAGAACATCACGAAGCAGACCAACATCCTTGCGCTTAACGCGACGATCGAGGCCGCTCGGGCGGGCACGGCGGGCCGCGGCTTTATGGTCGTCGCCGACGAAATCCGCAAGCTGGCCGACCAGTCGCGCCAGTCGATCGACGTCGTCGGCCAGTTGATCGAGACGATCCGCCGCGAGATGGAAGATACGGTGCAGACGATCGCCGCCGCGCACCCGATTTTCGAAGAACAGGTACGCGCGGTGCACGAGACCGACGCGATTTTCGGGCAAGTGCGCGAGCGGATGGCGGAGTTCATCCGCAAGTTGGACGAAACGAGCGCCTCGATCGCCGGCTTGGAACAGTCGCAGCAGGTGTTGACGGCCGCGATGGCCAACGTCAGCGCCGTGGCCGAGCAGTCGTCGGCCAACAGCGAGGAAGTCGCTTCGCTGAGCGCCGAGCAGACCAGCATCAGCGGTTCGCTCGTCGAGCAGGCGGAAAAGCTGGAGCGGCTGAGCGACAGCCTGCGCGAACAGCTCGCCAAATTCCGCATTGCCTGAAAACGCCGAAAGGAAAGGACGAAAGAGCATCGTGAACGCGACGACGTCCGCGCGGACGCCGGCGACCCGGCGTCCGCTCGTACTTGCTTCCGTCATGCTGGCGATGTTTTTGACGGCGATCGAGGCGACGATCGTATCGACGGCGATGCCGGGCATCGTCAGCGATCTGGGCGGATTCGCCCTGTTCGGATGGGTGTTTTCCGGCTATTTGATTTTTCAAGCGGTTACCGTGCCGATTTACGGGAAATTGGCCGATCTGTTCGGCCGTCGGCCGGTCATGGCGGCGGGCATGGCGCTGTTTCTGGCCGGGTCTGCGCTATGCGGCTTGGCGTGGAACATGTATGCGCTGGTGGCGTTCCGCATGTTGCAGGGGCTCGGCGCCGGCGCCGTGCAGCCGATCGCGATGACGATCGTCGGCGATCTGTATTCGCTTGAGGAAAGAGGAAAAATTCAAGGTTACCTGTCGTCGGTCTGGGCTGTTTCGTCGGTCGTCGGCCCGGCGCTCGGCGGTTTTTTCGTCGAATATGCCCATTGGTCGTGGGTTTTCTGGATCAATTTACCGATCGGGCTGCTGGCGCTGACGGGCGTCTGGTTTTTCCTGCGCGAACGACCAGCCGTGTCGAGGCCGCGCATCGACTTTGCCGGTTCGGCGCTCTTGTTTTTCGCCGTCGGGGCGCTCATGCTGGCGTTGTCGGTCGGGCGGGACGCCGGCGTTTCGTCCGCGTTCGTTCCGGCGGCGCTCGCCGCCGTCAGCGCCGTTATGTTCGCGGGTTTCATCCGTCGCGAGCGGGCGGCCCCCGAGCCGATCATGCCGCTGTCGCTTTGGCGCGATCGGCTGATGGTCGTCGCCAACGTCGCTTCGTTTGCGGCCGGCGTCGTCCTCATCGGCGTCTCCGCCTACTTGCCGACTTACGCGCAAGGCGTGCTCGGTCGGTCGCCGACCGTGGCGGGCGCGGCGCTCACGGTCATGTCGATCGGCTGGCCGCTGGCGGCGTACATCGCGGGCAAAAACATGCCCCGCCTCGGATTCTGGAAAACAGCGACGACGGGCGGCGTTTTCCTGGTGGCCGGCGCTTTGACGCTCTGGTTGTTCCGGCCGCAATGGGGAGTCGTCGGGCTCGGCGCGGGGTCGTTTCTGATCGGCGCCGGTATGGGATTCGCGACGTCGACGTTCGTCGTCGCGATCCAGTCTTCCGTCGGCTGGAACATGCGCGGCGCGGCGACGGCGCTTCATCTGTTCATGCGGTCGATCGGCACGACAGTCGGAGCTGCGGCGCTGGGGGCGCTCATGAACTGGAGGCTGGACGCGCGCTTGCACGAATCGTTCGGCCGCTCGGCGCCGGATCTGTCGGTATTCGATCGCCTGCTCGATCCCGCCGAAAGGCAGACGTTGCCGGCCGAATGGCTGCCGCTGTTGCGCGATGCGCTCGGCGATGGCATACACTTCGTGTTCGCGGCGGTTCTGGTTCTGGCGGTTGCGACCGCACTCTTGACGGTGATGCTGCCGGGCCGCAAAACCGGTCTCGACCGCCGGGAAGAACGCGTCGCGGCGGAATGAACGCGCTCACACATTTTCACAAAATCGCTTAAGTGGCGTTTAAGGTACGGGCGGTACAATGACGATCGACTGGAAACTCGAAAGAGGGAGAGGAGTCGGTCGCATGGTCCGCTCGACGCGTCGAAAGTGGCTCTGGGCGGTTTCGGCGTTGGCCGTGCTCGCCGCCGGGAGCCTTTTTTATGTCCGGAACGCACGCCAGGCTTCGCCCTCCGCGGCGGCCGAAGGGGAGCGAACCGTCCGCGTGACGCGGGGGGACATCCGGTTTACGGTGTCCGGCACTTCCCAGCTCGAGGCCGAGAACGTCCAAAACGTGACGGCGCCCGCCGACGGCACGATCAAGGCGTCCCGTCTGGCGCGGAACATGACGGTGAAGGCGGGCGACGTTCTGGTCGAAATTTCGAGTCCGGAGTTGGAGTCCGATCTGAAAAACGCAGAGGCTGCGCTGGAACGGCTTGAACGGGAACTGGACGATCTTACGCGGCAGCAAAACGGCCTTCGCGTGATTGCCCCGGCTACCGGAAAACTCGCCTGGACCGCCAATCTCGACGTCGGTTCGAACGTCGGCAAATCTTCGCGTCTCGGCGTCGTCTACGACGTCTCGGAACTTGTGGTCAAACTGCCGTTTGCCGCCGAAGACGCCGAATCGATCGCTCCCGGCATGCAGGCCGACGTATCCGTCGTCGGGCTTCCGCTTACCAAAACCGGCGTCGTCCGCTCGGTGTCTTCGATGGCCCGGGCGGGTACCGGCGGAGCGCGATGGGTCGACGTCGAAATCGCCGTCGAAAACGACGGCACGCTGGACGCCGGGCTGTCGGCGGGCGCGTCGGTCGACACTCCGCGCGGCGTTATGGCTTCTCAGGCGTCGGGAACGTTGGCGTATGCCAGAACCGTCGCCGTTCTGTCCGATGCGGCGGGAACCGTCCGGCAGCTGTTGGCTTCCAGCGGCGACATGGTCCGCCAGGGCGACGCACTCGCCGTTTTGGCCAACGATTCGCTTGCCGACGACATCGCGGCCAAGACCGCTGAAGTGGAGCGTCAGAAAGCGACCGTGGCGGAACTGAAGCGGCGCGTCGACGAACTGGTCGTGCGCGCTCCGTTCGACGGGGTGTTTTCCACGGATTTCGCCGGGGTCCGCACGAATGTTCTGGCGCAGTACCCGGTCGGCGCAGCCGTCAAAGCGGGGACGTTGTTCGGCGCCGTTGCAAACCTGGAGCGGATGGTGTTGCCGATCCAGGTCGATGAGCTCGATCTGCCTAACGTCAAGCCGGGACTGAAAGCCGTCGTCCGCGTCGAAGCGTTGCCGGGAAAAACTTGGGAAGGCGAGGTGACGCAAGTCTCGACGGTCGGGACGACGACCAACGGCGTTACGTACTACGACGCGATCGTCAGCGTCGCCAACGGCGGGAACCAGGAACTGAAACACGGCATGACCGCGACGGCCGACATTCGCGTCCAGGAAAAACAGAATATTCTTTTGTTGCCGATCGAGGCGCTTCAGTTTTTCCGCGGACAGGCGTTTGTGACGCTCAAACGCCCCGACGGGACGATCGAGCAGCAGCATCCGGTACAGATCGGGTTGCGCAATGAGGCGTCGGCGGAGATCGTGTCGGGGCTCCAGGAAGGCGACGAGGTCGTCGTCCCGAACCGGTCGCGGCAACAGAACTTGTCTCAGGAAGAAATCAATCGGCTCCGTCAGCAGATGATCGGCGGTTTCGGGGGCGGCAATTTCGGCCAACCGCCGGTGTTCGTTCAGGGCGGTTCGTCCGGCGCCCGCCGGGGCGGGCAGCAAGGCGGCCAACAGGGCGGCGGGTCGCGATGATCGAAATGGTCGGCATCGTCAAGGCGTTCGGCCGCGGTCCGGAACGGCAGGTCGTCCTGAAAAACGTTTCGCTGCGCGTCGAGCGCGGCGAGTTCGTCGCGATCGTCGGGCCGAGCGGCTCCGGCAAATCCACGTTGATGAACCTGATCGGCTTTCTCGATGTTCCGACGGAAGGCATCTATCGGTTTGAAGGCGTCGAAACCGGTCGGCTCGGCGACAACGAACGCGCGGAGTTGCGCAACCGAAAAATAGGGTTTATTTTTCAACAGTTCAATCTTCTTCCTGGACTGTCCGCGCTGGAAAACGTCGAGTTGCCGCTCGTCTACGCCGGTGTCGGCAAAAAGCGCCGCAGGGAAATCGCATCGGAGCTGCTCGCTTCGCTCGGGCTCGGCGACCGGCTGCACTACCGTCCGAACCAATTGTCCGGCGGCCAGCAGCAGCGTGTCGCGATCGCAAGGGCGCTTGCCGTATCGCCTTCCTTGCTGCTTGCCGACGAACCGACCGGAGCGCTCGACACGCGGACGGGCGCCGAAGTGCTCGACGTCATCGGCAAGCTGAACGCCGAAGGCAATACCGTCATTCTGGTCACGCACGATCCGCAGGTCGCCGCGCGCGCCGGGCGCGTCGTATCCGTGCGGGACGGCGAAATCGTGGGGGATGAACGGCGATGGCGCGTGAACTTATCATAATCGCGTTTCGGCAAGTGATGGTCAAACCGCTCCGGACGCTTTTGACGATGCTCGGGATCATCGTCGGCGTCGCGTCCGTCGTGACGCTCGTCGCGATCGGGCGGGGGACGACGGCCCGGATCGAGGCGCAATACGAATCGCTCGGAACGAACCTGCTCGTCGTCAACCTGCTCGGTAACGGCCGGGCGACGCGGCTCGACTACGACGAACTGATGCAGTTGGAGCTGTTGCCGGAGTTCGCGGCGGTCGCTCCGGTCTCGACGAGGGGCAACGCGACCGTCAAATATGAGCGCACCCAGGAGACGTTCAACGTCGTCGGCACGAACGACCGGTATCGCGAAATCATGAAGCTGGAAACAGCGGCAGGACGGTTTCTTTCGCCGGCCGACCTCGAGTTCCGGACCAAAACGGCCGTTCTCGGCAGCGAGGTCGCCTCGACGCTGTTCGGCAGAGCGAATCCGGTCGGCGAGACCGTCAACATCGACGGCGTCCATTTTACCGTCGTCGGCGTTTTGAAACCGAAAGGCTCGAACATCGCCGGCAATGCCGCCGATAGTTCCGTCTTCATTCCGCTGTCGACCGCGCTTCGGTCGTATCAGATCGGCGCGATCCGCACCGCCTATTTCGAGGCGGCTTCCAAGGACGACGTCGGCCGCGCGGAGCAGACGGTAACCGCCTATTTGACGCGGAAATTCAACGGAACCGACGGTTTTCGCGTCAACAACCAAACGGAACTGCTCAACGCGCGCCAAGAAGCGGTCAATACGCTCGTCGGCATGCTGGTCAGCGTCGCCTCGATTTCGCTGCTCGTCGGCGGCATCGGCATTATGAACATTATGCTGGTGACGGTCAGCGAGCGGACGCGGGAAATCGGCATCCGCAAATCGATCGGCGCGAAACGCCGGCACATTTTGGCGCAGTTTTTGACGGAATCGGTCGTCATCAGTGTTTGCGGCGGGTTGCTCGGGCTTTTGGTCGGGATCGCCGTCGCGCTTATCTGGCCGTTGTTCAACCCGCAGCAGACGACGCGGCTGTCGCTCGACGTCGGGTTGTATGCGTTTGTGTTTTCGGCGTTGGTCGGTATCGTGTTCGGCATTTATCCCGCCCAGAAGGCGGCGCGCCTGAATCCGATCGAGGCGCTTCGGTTCGAATGAACGAAACGGGGGAGATGGCGTTGAATCGGTTTCGCGGCATTTGGCGGTCGGCCGTTTTCGTTCTGGCGGCGGCGCTGGCGTCGCAGACGGCGATGCCGGCGTCGACGGTCGCGGCGAAGGAAGGCGTTTACGTTTCGTCGGACGTCTTTTTTACATTGGAACAGGTGTGGCATGCTCCGGGACCAGACGGCACGTGGCTCCGGTTCGATCTTCGGTTGCATAACGGCGGAGCGTCGCCGGTCGATTTCAACCGGTACGGCGTCCGGGTAAAAGACGCGGACGGGCGCGCATATAGCGTCCGTCTGAACGGCGTCCACGCCGCCCGCGTGCCGGCGAACGAAGAGCGGGATTTTTCGTATATCGTCCGGCTGCCCGGTAACATTCCGGCGGAGCGTTTGTCCGTTTCCGTTTTTCGCTGGGGTTCCGGCATTTCGGCGCGGTCGACCGAGCTCGGCTCGCTGTCCGTCGCCGCGGCGCTGGCGGAGAGCCCCGCCCGGCGTCCGGCCGTGCGCGTCGATTTGCGCCAGGTCGATTCCTCCTTGCCGGGCGAGACGCCGGTGAGATTCGCTGTCGGCGGCGTCTATCCGGTAGAAGAAAACGGCCGCGCGGAACTGCTCGTCGTGACGGAGGCGACGAACGAAAGCGCGCGCGTCGCGGCGATTCCGGGCCGGCTGCAATTCCGGCTCGTCGCGGCGGACGGCCGGACGTATCCGGCGTCGATCGTCTCCGGGGCGGACCGACCGCTCTTGCCCGGACGGGCGAGCACGGTCGTCCTGTCGGCGCCGGCCGAAGGATTGGCCGACGGCGACGTCCCGCCGATCTTAAGGTTGGTGTCGGCGGCCGGATCGACGAACGGGGCCGCGGGCGAAGCGGCGGAAACGACGATCGCCGAGCTTGCGCCGCTGACGGCGGCACAACCGGCAAAAGCCGGCTCAACGGTCGCTGTCACCGTCGGCGGCGGCAAGTCGCGCGTCGCGGTCGCGATCGATCCGGCGAAAACGTGGCGGACCGACGCCGGTCTCGTCGTGCGCGCGTCCGTCCGCGTCCGCAACGACGGCAACGCGCCCGTGGCGGCGCCGGAGTTGTCCGCGCAAATCCAGGCGCCGTCGCTGGAAACGGCCGCTGAGGCGCGGGATGCCGTTTCGCCGCATGCGGATTGGATCTCGCCCGGCGGGGAGGAGATGTATTCGTTTGCCGCCGTGTTGCCGGACGGCGCGCGCGCGGACGACATCCGGCTCGTCCTGTTTGAATCGGGCGGCGATCAACAGGGCGGCGCGCGTATTCCGCTCCTTGCGGCGCGACCGGCCGCCGGCACCGCTGCAAATCTGGCCGAGTCGGCGGTCGATTACCGGTTCGGCGAGCCTTTGGCGGTCGTACCGGCCGGCGCGTCGGCGGGGCAAACGGAAGTGTCGCTGGAGGACCTGAAATTATATGAAAACGGCGACGGCTTTCCGACCGCCGTCGCGACGTTCCGCGTCGCGAACGTCGGCCGGTCGCCGGCATTCGTTCCCGAGTTCGGTACCGAACTCGTCGATGCGCGCGGCAACGCGTACGCGGGCGTCCGGCAGACGGTCGCCGAGCCGCGGAAACTGCTCGCGCCCGGCGTCGCCGCGGTCGTGACGTATTCGTATACGCTGCCGCCCGGCGGCATCGGCGAAACCGCCGCGCTGCACGTTTATCAGGCGGATTCGGCGACCGCCGCCTCGGCGGGGCAACCGGCCGTCAAATTGACGCTCGGAGCGTTCCGCGTCGCCTTCCGGAGCGACGCTGTCGACGATAAGACGTGGACGGTTTATCCGTTTGCGGTCGGCATCGATGATCCGGTTGCCTATTCGTTCGTTTCCCGCGACGTCGTCTCGTTCGGGCTCCAGTTCGACCTTCGCGTCGCGAAACTTGCGCCGGTCGCCGTCGACGCCGATCTGTTCCGATTGAGATTCGACCTTGTCGACGGGAACGGCCAACTTGTGGCGACGCAGACGCTGTCGCTTTCGTCGGCGCTGTCGGGAAAGACGAAAATCACGTTTACGAACAGCGACGTCAGCCGGTTCGGGTCCGATTTCCGCGTCGAGGTCTACGCGGTCGTTTCGACTCCGAACGGCGAAGTGAAACGGCGATTGACCGAGATTCCGGCGTAAACGTGAAAATGTCACCGGCTCAGCCGATAATCATTTCGTGACGTCGTATGCCCGCCGAGGCCGAATTTGCGCCGCGGCGGGCTTTTTGCTGAAAACATGATTATTTACGCACCGCCGCCGGACTGGGTAAGCTGGGGGGCGTAAACGCATCCAAAACGAATGGGTTCAGGGAGGTTGAATGTCGCCGATGAACGCGACGAACCGGAAATGGATGTCGGCCCTCGGCGCTCTCGCCTTGGCGGCGGGCGTACTAGCGGGCTGCGGGGAAACCGACAAGAAGGGCGGTCAGGCGGGAACGTCGCCGTCCGGGCGGTCGACGGAAAGCCCGAAGCCGCCGATGAAAATCACCATCATGGCCAACCTGCACACGGCCGAAGTCCCCGACCCGATGATCGAAAAGCTGATCGAAGAAAAGACGAACACCGATCTCGAAATCCAATGGGTCCCCGACGGCAGTTACGAAGAAAAGCTGAACGCCGCGTTCGCGACCGGCTCTTTGCCGATGGCGACCTACATGAAGAACCAGTCGACGTTCGTGATGTTCCGCGACGCCATCCAGAACGGACAGTTCTGGGAAATCGGGCCTTATCTCAAGGAATATCCGAACTTGAGCCGGCTCAACCCCGCGGTCTTGCGCAATACGTCGGTCGACGGCAAGATTTACGCGATTTATCAGGAACGCCCACTGTCCCGCCAGGGGCTGATCATCCGTAAGGACTGGCTGGACAAACTCGGGCTGCCGATGCCGCAAAACGTCGACGAACTGTACAACGTCTTGAAGCAGTTTGCGGAAAAAGACCCCGACGGCAACGGCAAAAAAGACACGATCGGTCTGACCGACCGCAACGACCTGATCTACGGCGCGTTCAAGACGGTCAGCTCGTATTTCGGCACGCCGAACAACTGGGGAGAAAAAGACGGCCAGCTGCTTCCGGAATTCATGTTCCCTGGCTATATGGAAACGATGAAGTTTTTCCGGAAGCTTCATCAAGAGGGTCTGATCAACCAGGATTTTCCTGTCACCAGCAAAAACGATCAGCAAAACCTGCTCATCCGCGGCGTCGCCGGCGCCTACATCGGCTCGATGCCCGACGTGCAGAGCCTACATGAAAAGATCATCGCCGTCAATCCGCAGGCACAGCTTGACGTGCACAACCGCATCGCCGGGCCGGACGGCAAATATCGCGTTTGGGCGATTCCCGGATACGGCAACCTCGTGCTGTTCCCGAAAACCGCCGTCAAGACGGAAGAACAGCTCAAGGGCGTGCTCGCGTTCTACGACAAGCTGATGACGCCGGAACTCGCCAACCTGCTGCAATGGGGCGTCGAAGGCCGCCATTACACGCTGGAAAACGGCAAGGCAAGCCCCGTGGCGGACAACAAGCTGCTGGAACGGGAAAAACGGCCGTACGAATCGATCGTCGTCGGCGGTCCGAGCACGATTCCCGGCATGCTCGAATCGACGTTCAAGCTGCCGGCGCGGGCGAAAGCCGAACAGTTGGTCAAGGACAACGAACAATTCTTGATCCACGACCCAGCGGCGCCGCTTTCGTCCAAAACGTACAACGAAAAAGGCGTCAAACTGCAGGAAATTATCCGCGACGCCACGTACAAATTCATTCTCGGCAACCTGGACGAAGCCGGCTTCCAGAACGAAGTCGAACGCTGGAAAAAAGAAGGCGGAGAGCAAATCATCCGAGAGTTCAACGAGTCGTACCAAAAGGCCAAATCGAATTCGTAAACCGCGCAATCGCTCGTCCCGGGGCCGCCGGACGCCGGTCCGGCGGTTCCCGGAAGGCCGGGGAGGGTGAAACGGCATGGCGTTGCAGCAGGAGACGGTATACGCGGCGAAGGCGGAACGCGTTTTTCGCTCTCCTCTTTGGTGGCGCGCAATCTGGAAAAACCGGGCGGTCTATTTGATGATTCTGCCAGGGCTGCTCTATTTTCTCGTGTTCAAATACGCGCCGATGTGGGGACTTATCATTTCGTTTCAGGATTACAAGCCTTACAAAGGCGTGCTCGGCAGTGAATGGGTCGGCTTCGCTCATTATCGGCGTCTGTTTACCGACCCGGTGTTCTGGAACATTTTGAAAAACACCTTGATCCTGTTTTTGATGAACCTCGTGTTTTATTTTCCGGTGCCGATCGTTTTGGCGCTCATGCTGAACGAGGTGCGCCATCACTGGTACAAGCGGACGGTGCAGACGATCGTTTATTTACCGCATTTCATGTCGTGGGTCATCATCGTTTCGATTTCGTTCGTCATGCTGACGATGGACGGCGGTATCGTCAACCGGCTGCTGGAGGCGGCCGGAATCGGTAAAATCAATTTTTTGCTGTCGCCGGAGTGGTTCAGGCCGATTTATATTTTGCAGGTCATCTGGCGCGAAGCGGGATGGGGCACGATCGTCTATCTCGCGGCGATCGCCACCGTCGACCCGCAGCTGTACGAAGCCGCGCGCATCGACGGGGCGGGCCGTTTCCGTCAAATCTGGCATATTACGCTTCCGGCGATCCGCGGCGTCATCGTCGTGCTGCTCATTCTGAAAATCGGCGACGTCCTGGAACTCGGCTTCGAACATGTCTATCTGCTGCTCAACGCGATGAACCGCGAAGTCGCCGAAATCATCGACACGTACGTGTACACCGCGGCGCTTCGTCAAGGGCAGTTCAGCTACAGTACGGCGATCGGCTTTTTCAAGTCGTTCGTCGGCCTGGTGCTCGTCGTCGTCGCCAACCGGCTCGCCAAAAAATTCGGCGAGGAAGGCGTCTATTGAAAGGAGAGGCTTGCCGTGACGCACGACCGCACATGGTCGACCCGTCTGTTCGACGCCGTCAACTATTCGCTGCTGTTTTTGATCGCTGCAGCGACGATACTGCCGTTTCTTCACGTGGTTGCGGGTTCGTTTACGACGGCGGAGGAACTGGCGGTCAAAAAGTTCGTGCTGTTTCCGAGCCGGTTCAGCCTTGACGCATACCTGTACATTTTTTCGACGAACACGGTCATGCGCGGCATGCTGGTTTCCGTCTGCGTGACGGTATTCGGGACGCTGTTCAGCGTTTTTTTGACGTCGCTGATGGCCTACGGTCTCGGCCGCCGCGATCTCGTCGGTCGGCGGCCGCTCATGTTTCTCGTCGTGTTCACGATGCTGTTCAGCGGCGGGATGATCCCAACATTTATCGTCGTCAAAGCGCTCGGGATGATCGACTCCTATCTGGCACTTGTCGTACCGAGTTCGATCAGCGCGTTTAATCTGATCATTTTGCGCAACTTTTTTATGAATTTGCCTGAAGGTCTGGAGGAATCGGCGAAGATCGACGGCTGCGGCGATTTCCGCGTCCTGTTTCAGATCGTCATTCCGCTGTCGATGCCGGCGATCGCGACGATCGCGTTGTTTTATGCGGTGACGTACTGGAACACGTATTTGCCGGCGATCCTGTACCTTAACGATGCGACGAAATGGCCGATCCAGGTCATTTTGCGGCAGATCGTAATTTTGGCCAGCGGGCTGAGTGCGGACACGACGGGGTTATCTGACGATTTCATACGGCCGCCGGAGCAAACGATCAAAATGGCGGTCATCGTCGTCGCGACGATTCCGGTATTGCTCGTCTATCCGTTTTTGCAAAAACATTTCGTCAAAGGCGCTTTGCTCGGCGCGATCAAGGGGTGACGAGCCTTGGACGGCGGTGCGGAGAACGCTTTTTGGTTGCGCGAGCTGGAGACGCTGTTCGACGGGTTCGCCGACTGGTTGCGCGGACAATACGATCCGAAAAGCGGCGGTTTTTTCTACGCGCGCAGTTCGAAGGCATCGGGCCGGTTTTCACCGGACATCGAGTCGACGGCGCAGGCCATTCACATTCTTGACCGCGTCGGTGCGCTCGACGGCCAATCCGACCTTGTGAAAGAGAGGTTTGTATGTTTTTTCCAGAAAAGACAGGATCCAGAAACCGGTTGTTTTTACGATGCGGACCCGCGGATGCGGAAAGATGAGGTGATGGTGGCGCGCGCGCTCGGCTATGCGACCGGGGTTCTCACCCGGCTCGGCGCCGGCTGGCCGTATCCGTCGCCGAACCCGCGCCGGGGGGCGCCGGCGTGGATGCGTTCGCCGGAGGCGTTCGGCCGATGGGTGCGCGACGTCGACCTGTCGCATAGCTGGCGCGGCTGCGACCGGCTGAGCTGTTCGGCGGTCTATCTTGCGGCGCTTGCGCCGCAGGAGCGGGCGCCGTATCTGGAAGCGATGTTCGCTTATCTGGAGCGCGTGCAGGATGCGGCGACGGGCTTTTGGGGCGGCGGTTCCGGTTACGTGCGGGTATCCGGCGCTTTCAAGCTGCATACGTTTTATGCGCGGTTCGGCGAGCCGGTGCCGCGCGCGGCGCGCCTGCTCGACAGCGTGGTCGATGTCGTCCGCGACGAGGCGGCGACTGACATGTGTTATGTGCGCAATGCCGTGCATCTGGTCGCATCGCTTGGACCGACGGTGCGACCGGGTCGAACGGCGGACGTCGGCGAACTGATCGCCAAAACCGTGCGCCATTTGCGCGCGTTCAAGCGGGATGACGGCGGGTTTTCCCGGGAAATGCATCGTTCGGTGCCGGCGCCCAACGTGGCGCAAGTGAAGGAAGGCGAAACGTATCCCGACATGCCGGAGCCGGTCGTGCTCGGCGAGGGCGCTGCGGAAGGCGACATGAACGCCGGCACGCAGGCGGTGCTCGTTCGCCGGCTCTGTTACCGGCTGGCGGGCGTGCCGGAACCGCCGCTTCCCGGCGATTGGCAACTGGAGGAATGAACGTAAGGAGAAGGAGCGAGAACACCGTGGGGGGTCTTTCTGTTACCGATCTGAGCCGGCTCCGGCCGGAAGAGCGGACGAAAGCTCCGCCGCTTCTGTGGGCGGAAGCGGCGTGCGACGCGCTGATGGCGCATTATCCCGATCCGGAGCGGCTGCCGCCCGAAAGACGCTGGCATTATCACCAGGGCGTTTTTTTGCACGGGATGATGCGGCTTTGGGAAAAAACCGGCGAAAGCCGGTATCTGGACTACGCGAAAACGTACGTCGACCGGCTCGTCGATCCGCTCGGCAATTTGCTGTTCGCCCGCGACGAGCTGGACGCGATCATGGCGGGGCTGCTGCTGTTTCCGCTTCATGCGCGGTTCGGCGACCCGCGCTATGCGGCGGCGGCGCGCAAGCTGCGCGGGCTGTTCGACACGCTCAATCGCACGAGCGAAGGCGGCTTCTGGCACAAAGACAAATATCCCTACCAGATGTGGCTCGACGGCCTTTATATGGGCGGCGTGTTTGCCGCAGTATACGCGAGGGTGTTCGGCGAACCGGCGCTCGTCGAAACGGTGCTCTTGCAGGAATCGCTGATGCGCAAGCATATGCTCGACCGCCGCACCGGTCTTTTGTACCACGCCTGGGACGAATCGCGCCGGGCGCCGTGGGCGGATCGGGAAACCGGATGCTCGCCGGAATTCTGGGGCCGGTCGATCGGATGGTACGCGACGGCCGTCGCCGATATTGCTGACGAATTGCCGGCCGACGCCCCCGCGCGCGCGGAGCTGGGCGGCGCGCTCGCGGAATTGCTGCGCGCGCTGGCGCGCTATCAGGATGCGGCGACGGGGCTCTGGTACCAAGTCGTCGATAAAAGCGACCGCCCGGACAACTGGCCGGAGACGTCGTGTTCGGCGCTGTTCGTTTACGCCTACGCCCGGGCGATCCGGCGCGGGTGGCTGGAACCGGCGTACGCCGAGGTCGCCCGCAAAGGCTGGGCCGGCCTCCTCGGCCGGCTGCGGTTCGACGCCGGCGGGCGGCTCGTCGTTCCCGACATTTGCGTCGGCACATCGGCCGGCGATTACGCCCATTACGTCGCGCGGCCGCGCTCTGACAACGACCTGCACGGCGTCGGCGCGTTCGTGTTGGCATGTGTCGAAGTGGCGCAAACGCCGGAACTTAGGATTTTCTTTATGGAAGGCGACTAACCGGCAGCCGCGGACGAGTAAGGGCGGAGCACGGCGGCTGGGCAAGCGGGCAAAACCGCGTCCCCGGCCGTTTTTTATTTCCGGTACAGCTCGCGGTAGCGGCCGGGCGTGATGCCTTCGATTTTCCGGAACGAGCGGATGAAGTTTTGCGGATTGTTGTAGCGGAGCCGTTCGGAAATGTCCTTGACGGACAGGTCGGTTTCCAGCAGGTAGCGGATCGCGATTTTATGGCGGTGGGCGGCCAAATATTCGCTGAACGACGTGCCGGTTTCCTTGCGGAAAACGCCGCTGATGTAGTTCGGGTTGTAATGCAGCCGCGCAGCGATCGATTCCAGCGTCAGATCGGTTTCGCATTCCTGATGGATGATATGGATAATTTGTTCGGAAATGTTTTTATACTGCGAACGGACGCGCTCCTCGACCGCCGAAAGCATCGGCCGCACGATCGCGTCGCGGAACCAGTCCCGCGTCTCTTCGACCGTCCGCAGTCGCTTGAGCCGGTCGAACAGCGGTTGCGGAGTCAGGTCGGTCCGTCTGGCGGTTTCGAGGCGGAGGCTGTGGGCGAGCTGCAGCAGTTCGAGCAAAAGCCGCGTCGTCCACATTTCGAAATCGGCGGGATCGGGATCGTGCGAGCAGAGTTGGTCGAACCATTCGTTCAGTTTCGCTTCCGCCACCGCGCGGTCGGCCAGCTGGATCGCGTCGCACAGCTCGCCCGTCAGTCTGAGCGGGAAGTAGCCGCTCCAGCTTCGCTTCTGCGGCAGGTCGGCGTAATGCATAATGGCGCCGATACCGAACCGGATGCGATATTTGAGCGCCTCGACCGCTTCCCGAAGCGCTTCCGGCGCGTCGGCGAGCGAGCCGTGCGGCCGACTGACGCCGATGCTGATTTTCAGGTCGAGATAGGCGGCGACGGTGTCGCGGAGTGTTTTCGCCCGCTCGTACAGCTCGCGGGAAAACGCCTCATCCGTTACATCGCCGCTTACGATCGGCGTCACCTGCGTCTGGTCGTGCAGAAACGGCGTCAGCCTCGCTTCGGCGGGAACGAGCTCTTCGACGATGTTGTTGATCGCAAACAGCAAAAGATCGGCGTCTTTCGGGCTGTATTTCGTCCCTTCCAGCGTGTCGATCTGCAGAGCCAACACCGCGAACCGGCGGCGCGGCACGTCGGGATAGCCGAGCGCCGACAGCTGGGCGGCGATGTCGGCCTCGCCGAGCCTTCCCTGGAACATATTCAGCATGAACAGCGTGCGGAGCTGGTGAATTTGGCCGCGCAACCGGTTTTCCAGATCGGATTTTTGCTGGACGACGCGGTGGATCTGCTCGCCGATGAACGCGAACTCGTCCCGCGCCGCCGGCGGAGGGCCGAGTTCGGCCGCCTGGCGGATCAGCCTGCCGAGCGGCTTATAGATGTTGCGCGTCGCAATCCAGGTCGCCACGAGCATGAGCGCGAGCAGAGCGAGGCAGACGGCGGCGGTGAACCAGCCGATCGCGTAGGACTGCTCCGACAGTTTGTGCAGGGAAATCAGCGAGACGTACGTCCAGTCGTTGTAGTCCGAACGCCGGAACGTCGCCGCGTAACGCCGGCCGCCGGCGGTAAGCGCGAGCTGGCCTTCCGAGGACGAATCGCCTTCGAGCGCTCGGGCGACGGCGGTCGTCACCGCCGGGTCGTTGCGGGCGGATGCCGTGCTGCCGTAAAGAATCGGCACGTTTTGCCCATTGAAGACGAAAACGGTTTCATGTTCGCCGCCGCGGCTGAACCGGTTTTCAAGAAAACACGACGGAATGCTGGCGACCGCCAGCCCGGTTTTTCGAGAGGCGCCGAGCGGCAGTTTTTTGACGAGATTGACGGTGCGGACACATGTGCGGCGGTCGGCCGTGGAGAGGGCTTCCGAATCCGGTTCCGCCGGCGAAGCAGAGATCCACGTTTTATCCGCAAGGACCGAAGCGGAGCTTTCAACGGGGTCGACCGTCCAAACAGAATCGGCCGGCAGTCCGAAATAGTCGAAAACCCGGCTGCGGTCGCGTACCTCGTCGATGCGGTAAAGCCCGACGTTGTCGAGATACCAACCTTGGTCGATGCTGAGCAAAACGAAGTTTTCGATGCCCGTGTCGAACGTCTGCAAATAGTTGATTTCCCGCCGAAGCCGAAGATATAGGTCGAACTGGTCGACGCTCAGCGGCTGTTCCAGAATGGACCGCAAAAACGTCGAACTTGCGAAATACGTCATCGAATGATCGACGGTCTTCAAGACCTGCTCGACGTTGGTCTGGATCAGCGCCAAATGTTGCCGTTCGGCCTGGCGGGCGTTGTGTTGCACCGTCTCGGACGATTTCAGGTAGGAAAACAGCCCGACGGTCAGCGCCGGGACGGCGCCGGCCAGAAGGCCGAACGCGAACAGTTTCAGAAAATAGCGGGTCGGTCGGCGGCGGTTCATCGTTTCCACCGGTTTCGCTCCCGTCTCGGCTTTGTTAAGATGATTATACACGGAACAAGACGTTTTTCACATCTTTTTCGTATCAGGTAACGACCGGGAGGGGCTCGGATGTCGCGGTTGCAAGGCGCAAAACGGCTGGTTTTCAAAGGTTTTTTGACCGCGTCGCTCGGCGTCGGTCTGACGGCCTGTCCGGCCGTCGGCGAGCGGGCGCCGAAACCGACCGACCCGCCCGGCTCCGCGCCGAAGCTGTCCTGGATGGCGATCCAGTATACCCGCGTTCAGCCGAGGGACACGGTGCTCCGGCGTATCGAGAAGGAAACGGGCGTCGACCTTGAGATCTGGTGGGTGCCGGACGAGCACAAGGACGGCAAGATCGACACGGCGCTCGTCACAGATTTTCCGACGGACGTCGTCACGATCGTCGATCTGTTCAATCCGGTATTCCGTAAGGCGGTCCGCGAAGGGAAGTTTTGGGAGATCGGGCCGTATCTTCGCGAATATCCGAATTTGCAAAAAATGAATCCGCTGATTTTAAAAAATATAGAGATAGAAGGGAAAATATATGGTATTTATCGAGAACGCGATCTGTCGCGGCAAGGCATCATTTACCGCCGCGATTGGCTGGAGCGGCTCGGCCTGACGGAGCCCCGCTCGGTCGACGACTTATACAGGATCATGAAAGCTTTTACCGAACAAGATCCCGACCGCGACGGCGTCCGCGACACGTACGGCCTGGCCGACCGCGCCGATCTGCGGTTCGGCGCGTTCAAGACGCTCGCTTCCTATTTCGGCGCCCCGAACGAGTGGGGGGTTCGCGACGGGCGGCTGTTGCCGGAATTCATGTTCGAGCCGTACCGCGAGGCGATGCGGTTTATGCGGCGGCTTTACCGGGAAGGGCTTGTGAACCCCGATTTTGCGCTGTCCAGCAAGTCGAAGCAGTGGGACCTGTTCGCCCAGGGAAAAGCCGGCGTCTACATCGGCAATCTCGACGACGCCGTCAACCTGTACCACGCCGCCCTGCCGTACGACCCGTCGGTCCGGATCGACATGACCAACCGGATCGCCGGACGGGACGGTTGTTGCCGCGTCTGGTCTCAGGCCGGGCATAACGGGATGTTCGTGTTTCCGAAATCGCGTATTCGGACGCAAGAGCGTCTTCGGCAGGTGCTCGCCTTTTTCGATCGGCTGGCCGATCCGGACATCGGGAATTACCTTCATTACGGCATCGAGGGGATTCATTACCGCGTCGTCGACGGCCGCGTCCAGGAGATCGAAGGTACCGAAGAGCGCAGGGAGGCCGAAGTGCGGCCGCTTTTGTCGCTGATCGGTTTGGACAATCGGTCGCTCGAGCCCGGCGGTAACCCGCTCAAGATGAAAAGCGAAGCGCTGACCGCCGACAATTTGCGGTTTCTCGTGCCGAATCCCGCCGAGTCGCTCGTGTCGGAAACATGGCTCGAACGCCGCGACGAGCTCGACGGCATCATCCGCGACGCGACGTTCCGTTTCATTTTGGGACAGTTGGACGAAAACGGTTTCGACGCCGCGGTCTCGGCATGGCGAAACGCCGGCGGCGACCGCGTCATCGAAGAAATCAACGCCGCTTACCGGAACGCGTTGTGGCGCGCGTCATCGCCTTAAATGAAGTTTCCGGAACTGTTCCGGCGTCATGTTTTCCGCCTTCCGGAACGCCGCAATGAAATGACTGGCGTCGCGGAAGCCGACGCGTTCGGCGACGGTGCGGACCGGTTCATCTGGGTAAGAAAGAAGCCGTTCCTTGGCTCGCCGCAACCGCTGGCCGAGTAGATAGCGGTACGGGGAACAGCCGTAGACGCGTTTGAATAATTCGCGCAAATGCCTCGGGCTCACGCCGAGCACGTCGGCCATGTCGGCGACGCCGACGTCGGGGTTTGCGAAATGGCGGTCGAGCCAGGCCAAAAGCGGCGCGATCCTCTGCTCGAGCCGGTCGATCGAGACGGCGACGCCGTCAGGCCGGCCGTATCTTTTCAGCGCGACGAGAAAACGGTACACTTCGACCGACAGATCGAGTCCGGATAAACGCCGCCGCGACGTCAGACGCAAGGCCGCATCCGGTACGGCGCGATCCAGCGGACAGCCCGCGTCCCACCGATATACGCGGTCGGCGTCGATGCCGAGAACGGCGGTCGCCTGGGCTGCCAGCGGTCCGCCGAACGTCAAGTAAAACGTCGACCAACGGCCTCCTCCGACCGCGTAATAGCGGTGGGGAGTGTGCGGCAACAGCATCAAGCCGCTTGTCGGCAAAAGTCGATAAACCCGCTCCCCGATGATCGCCTCGCCTTCGCCGTCTTTCGTCTGCAGCCAGTGGTACCAACCGTAGCCCGTCGGCCGACGGATCGGCTCCTGATCCGGATTGAAGCCGATGCTTTCGATCCAAAACGGCGCATGCGGCTCGAATGCCGTCGCAAAAAATCTCCGTTTTTTCATATTCCCGCTTCCCAAATCCGATATTTTCGTGTATCCGATTTCATTGTACGATGGAAGTATTGTTATATACAAATTTTTTCGCTGCGGGTTCGGCCGCGGCGTAGGCGGACGGAACAGGGAAGGGGATGGCAGGCGTGACGGATGCGTTCAGAGGAAAACTGAAGAAAATGCCTTACGGCGGTGATTATTACCCCGAACAATGGGACCGGTCGGTCTGGAAAGAAGACATGCGGTTATTCCGGTTGGCCGGGATCGATTTCGTGCGCGTCAACATTTTCGGCTGGACGGAGTGTCAACCCGACGAAGAGACGTACCGGTTCGAATGGCTGGATGAGGTGCTCGACATGCTGCATCGCCACGACATCCGCGTCGGGCTCGGCACGGGTACCGCGGCGCATCCCGCCTGGATGGCGAAGCGGTATCCGGATATTTTGCGCGTCGATTTCGAAGGCAGAAAGCGCAAGTACGGCTCGCGGCACAATTCGTGCCCGAACAGCCCGACGTACCGCCGCTTCGCGCCGCTTCTGGCGGAAAAGCTGGCGGAGCGGTACAAGGATCACCCCGCGCTGCTCTTATGGAACGTCTCGAACGAGTTCGGCGGCGAGTGTTACTGCGAAAACTGCGAGAAGGCGTTCCGCGTTTGGCTCCGCCGCCGCTACGGCACGCTGGAGCGGTTGAACGAGGCGTGGAACACGAAGTTTTGGAGCCATACGTTCCAAGATTGGGACGAGATCGTCGCACCCAACATGCTGAGCGAGCATTTCGGTCCGACGAACACGGCGTTTCAGGGCATTTCGCTCGATTACGCGCGGTTTAATTCGGACAGCTTGCTGGAATGCTACCTGCTCGAGTACGCGGCGATCAAGCGGCACATGCCGGACGCCGTCGTGACGACGAACCTGATGGGCGCCTACAAGCCGCTTGATTATTTCAAGTGGGCGAAACATTTCGACGTCGTCGCCTGGGACAATTATCCGGCAATCGATACGCCGGCGAGCTACACGGCGATGATGCACGACCTGATGCGCGGGCTCAAGAACGGGCAGCCGTTTCTCTTGATGGAGCAGACGCCGAGCCAGCAAAACTGGCAGCCGTACAATTCGCTCAAGCGCCCCGGCGTCATGCGGCTGCAAAGTTACCAGGCCGTCGCGCGCGGCGCCGATTCGGTCTGCTTTTTCCAGATGCGGAGGTCGATTGGGGCGTGCGAAAAGTTTCACGGCGCCGTCGTCGAGCACGCCGGGCACGAACATACGCGCGTTTTCCGCGAGTGCGCCGAGCTCGGCCGTGAATTGCGGGAACTCGCCGACGCGACGATCGGCGCGCGCGTCGGGGCGAAGGTTGCCGTGCTGTTCGACTGGGAAAACTGGTGGGCCGTCGAATACTCGAGCGGACCGAGCGTGGCGCTGAAATATTTGGAACAGGTCCATAACGTTTATCGCGCGTTGTATGATCAAAATATTCCGGTCGATCTGATCGGTGTCGAAACCGATCTGGAAAAATACGCGATCGTCGCCGCTCCCGTGCTGTACATGCTGAAGCCGGGGTTCGCCGAGCGCGTCGAATCGTTCGTCCGCGCCGGCGGAACGTTCCTCACGACCTTTTTTAGCGGCGTCGTGGACGAAAACGACCGCGTCTTTGCGGGCGGTTATCCCGGGCCGCTTCGCCGCGTGCTCGGCATCTGGGTCGAGGAACGCGACGCGCTGCCGCCCGATCGGCATAATCGGATCGTCGTGCGCCGCGCGCTCGGGCCGCTGGCCGGTGAATTTGCCTGCTCGATTCTTTTCGACATTCTGCACTGCGAGACGGCGGAGACAATCGCCGTCTATGGCGAAGACTTTTACGCCGGCACGCCCGCGGTCACCGTCAATCGGTTCGGCGAAGGCGAAGCGTGGTACGTCGCGTCGAGCGCTGAACCGTCGTTCTGGACAAAACTGTTCGCCTATTTGTGCGAAAGCCGCGGCATTTCGGCGCCGGCGGCGGCTCCCGAGGGCGTCGAGGCGGTGTTGCGCGTCAAGCCCGGCCGGGAGTTTCTGTTTTTGCTCAACCACGCGAACCGGAAAGCGGAGGTGGACGTCGGCGCCGCGAAAGCGCTCGATCGGCTGACCGGCCGCGCCGTCTCCGGCGTCGTCGAGCTTCCGCCGTACGGAGTCGCGATTCTGGAACGCCGCACCGCAGAGTCGACCCGGCCTTCACGGTGAACGACGGAGTCGGAAGGGAAGGAGGCCGCGGATGGTCCGCCGCTGGTTTTCGCGTTGGCGCGACGTGCGCTTGCGGAACAAACTGCTGTTGTCGTTCGTGCTGACGGTATTCATCCCCGTCACGATGGTCGGCGTGTTTTTGACGCATCGGTTTCGGCAGATGGAGCTGCGCGACGCGATCGAGCAGACTGCGCTGAACATGGAGCGCATCGAGAAACGGACGGAAGAAGTGCTCAAGGTCGCCGGCGACCTCTCGTTCCGGCTGCTGTTTGATGAGCGGCTGGCGCGCGTCGTCAATACGCGTTACGAGACCGTCTACGACGTCGTACGGACGTATCGGGAATATTTTAATTTTGATGAATTTTTGCAGTTTAATCCGGAAATCTCCAGTATCCGGATTTATATGGACAATCCGACGCTGATCAACAACTGGGAATTTATCCGTCCGAACGCGGCGGTGACGCAGTCGGTGTGGTACCGGGCGGCCGTGGAGGCGAAGGGGCGGATCGGCTGGTTTTCCGTCGACGACGAGCCGAAATCGCCGGACAGCCGGCTCAGCCTTGTGCGCCGCGTCGATTTCCCCGGATATCGCAGCTACGGCGTGCTGGTCGTCGACATCGACACCGACCGGCTGAGCGACATTTTGCATCAAGAGCCGTTCGAAACGATGCTCGTCGAAGACGGCGGCCATCTCGTGGCGTCGAACCGGGAAAACGAAGCGTTTTCCTTGATCGGCGGCGTACCGAGGTATCAGGCGCTCGCCGCGCTCGGCCCCGGGGCGCACGAAGTGAAGCTGGACGGCCGCGCCTACCGCGTCCTCGTTAATGCTATAACGCCGATGTCGAGTTTCAACCGGCTGCACGTCGTGTCGCTGTTCGCCGTTTCGGACATCGTGCGCGACGCCAACCGCATCAGCATGCTCGGACTGGCGGCGATGTTGGCCAGTCTCGGCGTCGCTGTCGTGCTGATCTTCGGGTTTTCGTATGCGCTCAGCCGGCGGCTGCTTGCGCTCAGCAAACAGATCAGCAAGGTCGCGCTCGGCAACCTGGAACCGGGACCGGCGCTCGCCGGCAACGACGAGCTCGGCCAAATTTCCCGCCAGTTCAATTCGATGCTGGACAGCCTTCGCGAATTGATGGAGGAGGTACGCGTGACGAACTTGCAGAAAAGCCGGCTGGAACTGCGCCAGAACGAGATGAAACTGCGCATGATGGCCAGCCAGATTCATCCGCACTTTCTCTTCAACGCGCTGGAGTCGATCCGGATGAAGGCGCACGTCAAGGGCGAAGCGGAAATCGCCCATGTCGTCAAAACGCTCGGCCGGCTGATGAGGAAAAAACTCGAAATCGGCGCTTCGGAAATTCCGCTCTGCGACGAAATCGAGATGGTCCGCTGCTATTTGGAGATTCAAAACTTTCGGTACGAATCGAGGCTCCGTTTTGAAATCCTCGTCGACCCGTCGTGCGAAAACGTGCCGATTCCGCCACTGGTGATCCAGCCGCTCGTCGAAAACGCCGTCGTGCACGGTCTTGAGAAAAAAGAAGGCGGCGGCACGGTGAGGGTGCGGGCCGTATGCGAAGACGGTCGTTTGTGCGCGGAAGTCGCCGACGACGGCGTCGGAATCGCCGCGGACAAATTGGAAGCGCTTCGACGATCGCTGGATGTCGAGGAAGGCGAAGAACCGGAAGATGCCGATGCGCGCCGGCGCATCGGGCTGCGCAACGTGCACCAACGTTTGCGGCTTTTGTACGGAGAATCGTCCGGGCTTGCGATCGACAGCCGGCCCGGCGAAGGCACGAAAGTTCGATTTTCCATTCCGTTGGACAAAAGGGGGCAACGCCATGTACAACGTCTGGATCGTCGATGACGAACCGCTCATCCGGGAAGGGTTGCGGACGCTCATCCGGTGGGAAGCGTACGGTTTTCGCATCAGCGGCGAGTACGGGGACGGCAAGGAGGCGCTCGTCCGCTATCGCGAAGGCTGTAGGCCGGAACTGATGGTCGTCGACATCCGTATGCCGGTGATGGACGGTCTTGAACTCATCGAGGCTGTTCGTTCGACGGACGCCAAAGCGGCGACGCGGTTTCTGATTCTAAGCGGCTATGCGGAATTCGAGTACGCCAGACGGGCGATTCGCGGCAAGGTGGACGGCTATTTGCTGAAACCGGTCGAAGAGCGGGAACTCGCGGATATGGTGGCGCATGTGCGGCGTCTCATCGACCGAGAGGCGCATGCGCGCAACCGAGAGCGAAAAGAATGGCTCGAAGCGTTCGTGACCGGAGCCGTTCCCGTACCCGACGCGAAGACGGTCGCCGAGATGGGCTTGGCTTGGCGGGTTTACCGTCCGATGTTGCTTTCGGCGGAAATCGGCGGCTCCGGAACGGTCGGAACGGAGAGGTTCGGGACGATTTTGCGGGCGCTCGCCGAATCGCTCGAAAGCGAAAGACGCGGGGTCGTCTTTACAGTAGGTCCGTATTGGGCCGTATTGTTGCCGGATAAAAACGGCGCGGACGAAGAAGACGGATTGCAGGACTTGCAGAAACGGCTGCGTGAAACGGCGGAGGCGTACGGCGTTCGCTTCAGCATAGCGGCCGGGCCGGCGGTCCGCCGTTTTTCCGACTTGCCGCGGGCATTCGCGAATGCGGCCGAACGGCTGAGCCGCCGGTTTTTTCTGGAGGATCGAGGTGATTTCGGAACGGTGGGGGTCGACGGCGGGTCGGACGCGGCGAGGGAGGCGATGTTGCGGGAGGCCGCGGAGCGGTTGTTTTACGCCGTAGGGACGGGCCGCAAGGACGCGGTGGAGCGGATCGTCGAAGAGGTCGCCGATCGGATGCTCTCAAATCCGGAAGCGACCGAACATACCGTCAAAGCGGATTTCGTCCGGCTCGTCGCCATGACGGTCGACCGGCTGGAGCGGGGGACGTCGGAAACGGAGCCCGTCGCCGACCGCGGGTGGATCGCCGCGATTTGCGAGCAGCCGTCGCTTCGCGCCGTCGCCGAGTATGTCGGCCGCCGCCTGGCCGCGATTGCGGCCGCGCAATCCGAGGGCGGGGACGGCGAGACGGTCGTCCGGCGGATGGTCGATTTTATACGCCGTCACTATGCGGAAAATTTGAAGCTGGAGATGTTTTCCGAACTGTTCCATTATAATGCGGCCTATTTGGGGAAGTTGTTCCGACGCCATACGGGCGAATCGTTTCACGGGTATCTGGACAAGGTCCGCATGGAACGGGCGAAAGAACTGCTGGCGGAGGGCAGAAAGGTGTACGAGGTCGCCCAACGGGTCGGATACGCGGACGTCGATTATTTCCATGCGAAATTCAAGAAATATGTCGGCATGTCGCCGTCGGCATATCGGCGGTCGGCGGCGGAAGATTGAATCTGTGCTAAATCCTCGATGAAATTTGCTGAGCTTCCTCGGGTGGGAAGCCGTCGCTTGATCGGGTATGGTGAAAGTGCGGCGGCGGAAAGGAGCGGATCCATGGAAGCGATGACAGAACCGGCAAAGCCGGAGGCGCCCGCGGTTCGTCGGATCGGCCGGGCGTTTGCGAAGCAGAAATGGTTGTACCTGATGTCGGTTCCGTTCGTCGTCTGGTTGTTCGTCTTTCACTATGTTCCCGTATGGGGCTGGACGATGGCGTTTCAGCGTTATCGGCCCGGCCGGCCGTTCTGGGAGCAGGAGTGGGTCGGGTTTGACCACTTTGTAGAGCTTTTTACGGACGAGCGGTTTTATCTGGTGTTGCGCAACACGCTGGCGATGAGCGTCATGGGGCTTGTCGCCGGCTTCACGGTGCCGATTCTGTTCGCCGTGCTGCTCAACGAGCTGCGCCTGCAATGGTTTAAGCGGACGGTCCAGACGATCTCGTATCTGCCGCACTTCGTGTCGTGGGTCGTCGTCGCCGGGCTCGTGTCGAAAATGTTGTCGGTCGACGGCATTGTCAACGATGTATTGCGCTGGATCGGTGTCGTGGACCAGCCGGTACAGTTCATGGCTAAGGGAGAATGGTTTTGGTGGATTGTAACCGCTTCTGATGTGTGGAAAGAGACCGGATGGAACTCGATCATTTATTTGGCGGCGATGACGGGCATCGATCCCGAGCTGTACGAGGCGGCGCGCGTCGACGGCGCGGGACGGTGGCGACAAATCCGGCACGTTACACTGCCGGGTATCCGCACGACGGTCATCGTGCTGATGATCATGTCGATCGGGCATTTGACCGCGATCGGGTTTGAAAAGCAGTTTCTGCTCGGCAACCCGCTCGTCGTCGACTATGCGGAAGTCGTCGACCTGTACGCGCTGAAATACGGCATCGGCATGAACCGGTTTTCGTTCGGCACGGCGGTCGGCATGTTCAATTCGATCGTCAGCATTTTGCTGCTGTTCGTCGCCAACGGTCTTTTCAAACGCTACACGAAGGAGAGCATCATGTGAGAAGCGCGTCCGACCGTTTGTTCGACGCTTGCAACGTCGTGCTGATGACGCTCGTTGCGATCGTGACGGTATATCCGTTCTTGAACGTGCTGGCGATTTCGCTCAACGAGTCGCTGGATACGGTGCGCGGCGGCATCTATCTGTGGCCGCGCAAGTTCACGCTGGCCAACTATGAGGCGATTTTTTCGTTCGGAGGGCTGCTCGTCGGCCTGCGCAATTCGGTACTGCGCACGGTGATCGGCGCGGTGCTCGGCGTGTTCAGCGCTTCGATGCTCGCCTATGCGCTCAGCCGGCGCGATTTTTCGGCCCGCCGGCCGATTTCGGTGTTTCTCGCGCTGACGATGTATTTTTCCGGTGGGCTTATCCCGACGTACATTCTGATGCGCGACCTCGGCCTGCTCGGTACGTTCTGGGTATACGTGCTGCCGGGGCTCGTCAATGCGTTCAACGTGTTCGTCGTCCGGTCGTATATCGATGGCTTGCCGTTTGCTTTACAGGAAGCGGCGAAAATGGACGGGGCGAGCGACTGGACGATTTACTGGCGCGTCGTTCTGCCGTTGTCGAAGCCGGTGCTGGCGACGATCGCGCTCTTCGTCGCCGTCGGCCAATGGAATTCGTGGTTCGATACGTATCTGTACAACGGTTCGGAAGAACATCTGACGACGCTGCAATATGAGCTGATGAAAGTGTTGCAGAGCACGATGACCGGCAACGAGCAGTCGTATCGCGGCCGCAACATGACGGAAGTGATGGCGACGGTTTCGCCGGAGTCGGTCAAGATGGCGATCACGATCGTCGTCACCGTGCCGATTCTGTTCGTCTATCCGTTTTTGCAGCGGTATTTCGTGAAAGGCATGACGCTCGGCGCGGTGAAAAGCTGAAGGGAGCATCCGGAACGCCGCGGCCGGCCGGAGCGGCGACCGGTTGATCCATAAGAGTTGGACAACTTCGAGGGAGGTCTTTTCCTACCGATGAAATTGGATTTCAAACGTTCGGCACTACTGCTGCTGGCTTCCGTGCTCGCGCTTTCGGCGGCGGCTTGCGGAAAATCCGGCGACGACGGCAAGACGACGACGGATTCCGGTGCTTCCTCGCCTTCGCCTTCGACCGGAGCGCAGGCGGACAATACGCCGATTACGTTTACGTTTTTCAGCTCGGACCCGAGTCCGAACTGGAACAACATGCAGGACGAAGTCGGCAAGGTGATCACCGAGAAAACCGGGGTCACGCTGAAAGCGGAGTTCAGCACGGGCAATGAGGACAAAGTCGCGCTCATCGCGGCAAGCGGCAATTATCCCGATCTCATCTCGCCGAAAAACGGGGCGAGCCTGCTCGTCAACGCCGGCGCCCTGCTCGATCTGACCGAGTTGATCGAAAAACACGCGCCGAACCTGAAAAAAGTCTACGGACCGTATATGAAGCGGTTGCGTTGGAGCAACGAAGATCCGTCGATCTATATTTTGCCGACGTACGCCGGTGTCAACCATACGGCATTCGACGAAGGCGGCGTTTTCCACTTGCAGCATGCGGTCGTAAAGGAGCTGGGTTACCCTCAGATCCGTACGGTGAAAGATTTTGAAAACGCCATCCGGCAGTACAAGGAAAAACATCCGACGATCGACGGACAGCCGACGATCGGCCTGTCGCTCATCGCGGACAACTGGCGAATCATGATCTCGGTGACGAACCCGGCGTTTTTCGCGACCGGCGCGTCCGACGACGGCGAATACTACATCGATCCGAAGACGTACGAAGCGAAACTGCACTACCGCCGCCCGGAGGAAAAGGAATATTTCCGCTGGCTGAACCATCTGAATGCAATCGGCCTGCTTGATCCAGAAAGCTTCGTACAAAAAGAAGACCAGTACAAGGCCAAAATCGCCAGCGGGCGCGTGCTCGGCCTGATCGACGCGACCTGGGGCTTTGCCGATGCGGTCAACTCGCTGAAGGCGGCCGGCAAGTTCGAGCGGACGTATGGGCATTACCCCGTCACGTTGAACGAATCGTTTAAGGCGGCCAATTTACAGGACACCGGTTTTATGGCCGGCTGGGGGGTCGGCATCACGAAAAGCTGCAAAGATCCGGTCCGCGCGATCAAGTTTCTCGATTGGCTCGCTTCGGAGGAAGGGCAAATTCTGATCAACTGGGGCATCGAGGGCAAGCATTATAAGGTAGAAAACGGAAAGCGCGTAATTCCACCGGATGTTCTGGAGAAAAAGACGAATGACGCGGCCAATTTCGCGAGGACGACCGGCATCGGCCTGTACAACCTGCTGTCGGCGCATTACGGCGACGGCGTGAAAGACTCGACGGGCAACTATTTTACGACGAACTTCCCGGAACAGATTCAAGCCGGCTATTCGCCGATCGAGAAAGAAGTGCTCGCCGCCTACGGCAAGACGACGTGGAAAGATTTCTTCCCGCCGGCGAGCGAGTTCCCGGTCAAACCGTGGGGCGCGGCGTGGAACATTCCGGTCGACAGCGACTCCGAGCTGAACGTGCTGTTCAAGAAGACGCAGGAGATCGTCTGGAAGCGGATTCCGCAAGTCATTCTCGCCAAGCCGGAAGAATTCGACAAGTTGTGGGACGAGTTCATGAAGGACTTGATCGACGCCGGCGTCGAGAAGCAGGAGAAGCTATACACCGAGCTGGTGAAGGCGCGCGTCAAGCTGTGGAATGAGTAAGAGTCAGCGGTACGGCGGTTGAAACGTGGGCCCGGGGCGGTAGTCCCCCGGGCCTCGGTGTGTTGAAGGATCGCCTCTTTCATTTTCGGAGTCGACGGAATTCAAAGCCTAGTATATCATAAGACCGAAAGACAAACGGCCGGAAAGGAGTGGCGGCATGAGGCTGTCGCCTTTGTTCAGCGACGGTGTCGTGTTGCAGCGCGACGCGGATGTGAAAATCTGGGGCGAGGCCCGGCCCGGCGAAAAAATCGTCGTGGTCTGCGGCGAAGCCACCGGCGAAACGGTTGCGGACGGCGAAGGACGTTGGGAAGTCGCGCTCGGCGCGCTTCGGGCGGGCGGGCCTTACGAGATGACGGTCCTGGCCGGAGACGAGAAACGGACGATCCGCGACGTGCTCGTCGGCGACGTCTGGGTGCTCGGCGGACAATCCAATATGGAATTGCCGGTGCGGCGCACGCTGGATTTGTTCGCCGAGGAGGTTCGGAACGTTCATCTGCCGCAGGTGCGCCAGTTCGCGGTGCCGCTCGTGTACGATTTTCACGGCCCGCGGCGGGACGTCGACGGCGGCAGGTGGATCGCCGCGACGGGCGGGGATGTGCTCGATTTCAGCGCTGCCGGGTTTTTTTTCGCGAAGGAGCTTTGGGAGCGGTTCGGCGTGCCCGTCGGGCTGATCCTGACGGCCGTCGGTGGGACGCCGGTCGAGGCGTGGATGAGCGAACCGACGTTGCGCCGGCTGGGGGGTTACGAGGCGCTTCTGGATCGCTGCAAAGACGACGTTTATGTTTCGGAGACGCGGCGAAAGGACGAGGAGCGGACGCAGTGCTGGCACCGCGAGCTGAACGAGCGGGATTCCGGCCTGCGGGAAGGCTGGTTTCGCACTGAATGGGTCGAAGCGGGTTGGGAGACGTTCGAGGTCCCGGGGTCGTGGCGCGGCACGCATCTGGAATCGTTTCGCGGGGCGGTCTGGTTCCGGAAGACGATCGAAGTGCCACCGGTGATGGCCGAAGGCGAAGCGCTGCTCAAGCTCGGCACGATCGTCGACGCCGATGAAACGTACGTCAACGGGACGCTCGTCGGGACGACGGGATACCGCTATCCGCCGCGGCGTTACCGGATTCCGCCGGGCGTTTTGAAGCCGGGCGTCAATACGATCGCCATCCGCGTCGTGTCCACGCACAATCCGCTGGAGTTCGTCGAGGACATGCCCTACGAGCTCGTATCCGGCGGGCTGAAGCTGGATCTGAAGGGGACGTGGCGGTACCGTACGGGAGCGGAAGCCGCCGAGTTGAAGCCGCCGACGTTTTTCCAGTACATGCCGGCCGGTGTATACAACGGCATGATCGAGCCTTTGCGGCGGTACGCCGTCAAAGGGGTGTTATGGTATCAGGGCGAGTCGAATACGCACCAGCCTGAGCGGTACGGCGCGCTTTTCCGGGAAATGGTGCGGGACTGGCGCAGGCTGTGGGGACGCGACGACTTGCCGTGGATTTACGTGCAGCTCGCCAATTACGCGGTCGACGACGGGGGACGGCACGGATGGGCCCGGCTGCGCGACGAGCAACGGCGTTGCCTGGACATCCCCGGCACGGCGATGGCGACGGCGGTGGACATCGGCGAAGCGAACGATCTGCATCCGCAGGACAAAAAGACGCTCGGACACCGGTTGGCGCTGTGCGCGCGGAAGATCGTTTACGGCGAGGACGTCGTGCACAGCGGTCCGCTGTTTGCGCGGATGGAGCGGGAGGGACGCGCAATCCGGCTGTTTTTCGATCATGTCGGCGGCGGCCTTGTCGCGCGCGGCGGGGAACCGCTGTCGGGTTTCGAGGTGTGCGGTCCGGACGGCGTGTTTCGCCCGGCGCGGGCGGCGATTGAGGAGGACGGGCGGACCGTAACGGTGTGGTGCGACGAAGTGCTGGAACCGGTGCACGTCCGTTACGCGTGGGCAAACAACCCGGAGGGCGCGAATCTGTACAATCGCGAAGGCTTGCCGGCGTCGCCGTTTACGACGGAGGGAGGGGAGGAGAACCGCCATGACTGACGGACCGTATCGTTTGTTGGATTATCGCGCATGGGCAAGGGAGCGGGTGTTGGCCGCAGTGGAGCAACTGCGGCCGGAGTTATTCGTCGCTCCCGTCGTCAGCAGTTTTTCTTCGATCCGCGATACGCTCGTTCACCTTTTGTGGGCGGATGCGGTCTGGACTTCGCGGATAAAAGGGGCGCCTTTTTCGGTTCGTTTGGATCCGGATGATTTTCCGAATGTCCAAGCCTTGAAAAAGCGATGGGATCCGCTCGATGAAGACTTGAACATGTCCGTGAAGAATTTGGTGGAATCTGTTACGAATCCGACCATATCCTATCAGACGACGAAAGGTGAAAAATATGTTCAACCTTTGTATCAGATCGTGCAGCATCTAGTCAATCATCAAACGTATCATTTGGGTCAAGTGGCCGCGATGATCCGCCAGTTGGGGGGAAAGCCGCCATCGATCGATTTGATCGAGTTCGACCGCATTTCTCAAAATTAACCGCTGCCGGAGCCGGAGGGCGTCTGCAGGTGTTGAACATCGTTTGAATTGTATCCCGTCGGCTCAGAACAGGGGACGCGCCGCAGGCTTCACCGCCTTCCTGAGCTGATGGGATACATGTTAAAAGCTTGTGGAACACGAGGATACTACGGCTGTTCTTCACCCGCTCGCTCCCGTGTACGCCTTCAGCGCATACCGCCAAAACCGCCGCGCCAGCCACAGAAACGCCAGCGCGACGGTCACGGCGGCTGCGGCGGCCCTCGCGTTCCATTGCCCGAGAATCGCGAGCGCCGGCGTGTTCGTAATCACCGCGGCGGGCAGCACATACGTCAGCACGAACCGCAGCCAGCCGCGGTACGTGCCGGCCGGAAACCGCGCCGTTTCGAAAAACGAGTCGAACACGAACGACAGATCGTCGATGCGGATCACCCAGAACGCCGTCGTCATCAACATCATCCAGAGCGCATACACCAGTATGAGCGACGCGGCGAGCGTGACGGCGAACACCGCGGCGTCCTGCCAAGTCGGGACGTATCCCTTTTGCGCCAGTCCGTAGGCGATCAGCCCGAAACCGAGCGCGACGTCGATCAGCCGCCACAGCGCTAGATGGCGGAAACTGACGAGAAACATGCCGTCGACCGGCTTCGTCAGCACGAAGTCGAGCGTTCCTTTGCGCACGTGTTCCAGCAGGCGCGGCATGTTCGGCCGCAGCGCGAAATCGATCAGTCCGCGCAGAACGTTAAACACGCCGAGCAGCACGAGCACGTCGGCGTATGTCCAGCCGCCGAGCCGATCGCCGCGATAGAAAAAAATCCGGACGGTCAACACCGCCAGTCCGACACCGAACAAGCCGGACAGCGCGTTGCCGAGAAATTCGCTGCGGTATTGCATTTCTTCCATCGCATTCGACCGGACGAATTCGTACAATAGCCGCGCGTACAGCCGGATTTTGCCCACGCCGATCAACCCTCCGTCGTTCGCCGCTCATCCGCCGACCGCCTGGTTACGCCGCAGTCCGGACCGCCACGCCGCGCGCAGCGCAAGCGCAAACAGCGCCGCCCACGCCAGCGCGACGGCGAATCCCGCGCCGATGGCGGGGCCGACGACCGCGCCCGTCGCGATTTCGATCGGAAAACCGATCATATAACGAAACGGCGACCAGAACGCGATCGTTTGCAACCACGGCGGCAGCAGCTCCATCGGCGCAATTCTGCCGGACAAAAACAGTCCTACTGCTTCGACCGCGACGTAAGCGCCCGTGACTTTCGTCCAACGAAAAGCGAGCAGTCCGAACGTGTAGCCGAGCAAAAACCGGACCGCCGCACCGACGACGACGGCGCACAGAAATAGCGCAGTCTGAGCGGCGTCCATCGTCGGACGGAGCGCGGGAACGAAAACGGCCGCGACCGCCCACACCGGCGCGAGCAGCACGAGAAACAGTCCCTTGTAGACGATGTTTTCGGCGATCGCCCAATGGATCGGATGGACGGGCTGCAAAATCCGGTAGGCGAACGTGCCTTCCCGGATTTCTCGGTCCAACTCCCAGACGTCCCAGGCGACCGTCATCCGCTCGACGAACACGACGGCCAGAAAATAGAACAAAAACGCGTCCGATCGCTCCGGCTCGATGTTCATCCAGACGAACATCGTGATGATCGGCTGAACCATCGCGCCGGTCATCCAGACGAACGTCGCCGGGCGATAGGCGAGCATTTCCCCGTATTTCATGCGGAGCAACGCGGCGTATTGCCGGGCGAGAACAGCCCACGGCCGACGCATGTTATCCGACCCCTTCCCGGAACGCCCGAACGATCACTTCTTCGAGGGGCGGATCCTGAATGTTCAGGTCGTAAATCGGCAAAACGCGGAACAACTCCGCCGCTACGTCCGACACGCGCGAACGCGGAACGCGCAGCGTCACCCATCCTTCGCCCGATTCGGCGACTTCGCCGTATTCGTCCCAGCGCGGCGCGTCGGAAGAGGGAGGAAAACGGATTTCCATCCATTTGTAGGGAGCCAGCCGTTCGCCAAGCCATTCCAGGTCGCCGTCGTAGACGAGACGGCCGTGGTTGATGATCAGCACGCGGTCGCAAAGCGCGGCGACGTCGTCCATATAATGCGACGTCAAAAGGACGGTCGTGCCGTGTTCGCGGTTGTAGCGGGCGACGAAACGGCGCACGCTGTCCTGCGTTTGGACGTCGAGCCCGATCGTCGGCTCGTCGAGAAAAAGTACGGACGGACGGTGCAAAAGCGCCGCCGCCAGCTCGCATTTCATCCGTTCGCCGAGCGACAGGTTGCGCACCGGTTTGTCAAGCAGCGGCGCGAGATCGAGCAGTTCGATCAGCTCGTCGAGCGTTTCGCGGAACGACCGGTCGTCGAGTTCGTAAATCGCGCGGTTGACGAGAAACGTCTCCATCGGCGGCAAATCCCAGATCAGCTGGCTTTTCTGCCCCATCACGAGGCTGATCCGCCTTTTGAACTCCGCTTTTTGCTCGAACGGCACGAACCCGTCGACGCGAACGTCGCCGGACGTCGGGAACAGAAGACCGGCCAGCATCTTCATCGTGGTCGTTTTGCCGGCGCCGTTCGGACCGAGGAAGCCGACGATTTCCCCCGACGCGATCGAAAACGTCACGTCGCGCACCGCCTCGACGACGCGGTATTCGCGCCTAAACAGGCTGCGCGCCGCCTCAATCCAGCCTGTACCGCGAACGGGGACGCGGAACGTTTTGCATAGGTTGCGGACCTCGATGGCCATCGGAGCCATGCTCCTTTCGTCGTCCGAACATCAATGTACACGTTTCGACGGGAAGGCGCAAGGGCAACCCATTTTGTATTACCAGCGCGGGCGGGGTATGATGGAAAAAAGGAGGGGAATGGTCTATGAAGACTCGCTTGACAATTGCGGTCGATCGGCCGACGGGACGGATTCATCGCGAAATTTACGGGCATTTCGCCGAACATCTCGGCCGGTGTGTGTACGAAGGGTTGTGGGTCGGGGAAGAGTCGTCGATACCGAACGTACAGGGCATCCGCCGAGATGTGTTGGAGGCTCTAAAAAAGCTGAACGTGCCGGTGTTGCGTTGGCCGGGCGGCTGCTTTGCGGACGAATACCACTGGAAAGACGGCGTCGGGCCGCGCGAATCACGCAGGCGCACGATCAACACGCATTGGGGCGGCGTGACGGAAACGAACGAATTCGGCACGCACGAGTTTATGCTGCTTTGCGAACTGCTCGGTTGTGAGCCCTATATTTCCGGCAACGTCGGCAGCGGCACCGTCCAGGAAATGCAGGAATGGATCGAGTACATCACACTGGAAAGCGGCTCGTCGATGGCGGACTGGCGTCGGGCCAACGGCCGCGAGAAGCCTTGGCGCCTCAAATATTTCGGCGTCGGCAACGAAAACTGGGGCTGCGGCGGCAACATGCGGGCGGAATATTACGCCGACGTCTACCGGCGCTACCAGACGTACGTCCGCCATTACGGCGACAACCGCGTGTTCCGGATCGCCTGCGGCGCCAATGCGGGGGACTACCATTGGACGGAGACGCTCATGCGCGAAGCGGGAAGGTATATGGACGGGCTCAGCCTCCATTATTACACCGTGCCGGGCACGTGGATGCATAAAGGACCGGCGACCGGATTCGGCGAACGCGAATGGTTTGCGACGCTGAACAAGGCGCTGGTGATGGACGAGCTGATTCGGAAGCATGCCGCGATCATGGACAAGTATGATCCGGAAAAAAGAGTGGCGCTGGTCGTCGACGAATGGGGAACGTGGTACGACCCGGAACCCGGGACCAACCCGGCGTTTCTGTATCAGCAAAACACGATGCGCGACGCGCTGGTCGCGGGGCTGACGCTTCATGTTTTCCACCGGCATTGCGACCGCGTGCGGATGGCGAATCTCGCGCAAGTCGCCAATGTGCTGCAGTCGGTCGTATTGACGGACGGGCCGAAGATGGTGCTGACGCCGACCTATCACGTATTCGAGATGTTCAAGGAGCACCAGGGCGCGGAGCGGCTGGACTGCGCGGTCGAGGCTACGGCGTGCGGACCGGCGGAATTTCCGGTGCCGCGTGTTGACGCGTCGGCGTCCCGCTCGGCGGACGGGAGGATCCATCTCAGCATCTGTCATGCGGATCTGGAAGACTCGGTCGACCTTGAAGTCGTGCTGGACGGCGCGCCCGGCGCGTGTCCGTGCGTGACCGGCCGTGTGCTGACGGGACCGGCGCCGGATGCGCACAACACGTTTGAGGCGCCGGAGACCGTCATTCCGGTTCCGCTTGAAGAGATTCAACTCGACAAAGGAAGTTTTCGTGTGCGTCTTCCGGCGATGTCTGTTGCCGTGGTCGAAATCAAAGTCACATGACGGGATTTTGTATGAGAAAACCGGAATTTCGGATGGGATCGAGCGGCGCGGACGGAGTATGATGGCCGTAAACAATCAGCTGATCGAAGGAGGATCGAGCGATGCCGGCATTGCAATTCGACGAACGCGAAATCCGCGCCGCAATCGATCGCGTGGTCGAGCGCACGTTCCGCATGGACTTTACGTGGGACTGGCCGGGAGGCGTCGCGTTTTACGGCGTCTGTGAGGCGTTTGAGGCGACGGGCAAAAAGGAATACCTCGAGCCGCTGAAGGCTTGGGCGGATGAAAGAATCGCTGACGGTTTGCCTAAATTGTCGGTTAATGCCGTATCGGTCGGCCATTCGCTGCTGACGCTCTCTCAAGCCACCGGCGAGGAGGCGTATCTCCGCATTGCGACCGAAATGGCGGAATTTTTGCTGAACGAGGCTCCTCGGTTCGGCGACGGCGTCCTGCAGCATACGGTCAATTCGGTAACGTACCAATTTCCGCGGCAAGCGTGGGTCGATACGATGTTCATGGCGGGTTATTTCCTGCTTCGGATCGGCGCGTTGCTCGGGCGGGACGACCTGTTCGAGGACGGCCTCAGGCAGTATCACGGACACGAAGAGTTGTTGCAGGATCCGGAGACGAATCTGTATTATCACGGCTGGGACGACATCGCCCGCAACCACATGTCGGGCGTCTTTTGGGCGCGCGGCAACGCCTGGGCTGCGCTGACGATGGCGCGGGCGCTCGAGATCGTGCATGTAACGCATCCGTCCTACATGGTGATCGACGGCTCGCTTCGCGATCAGCTCAGTACGCTCGTCCGCCTGCAGGGCGAAGACGGCCTGTGGCATACCGTGCTGGACGACCCGACTTCGTATACAGAAACGTCGGCATCGGCGGGCATCGCGGCGGCGCTTCTGTCCCGCGGCGATCTGTACAACAAGTACGTCAACCGCGCGATTCCAGCGCTTCTGGCGCGCATCCGGCCGGACGGCACGGTAACCGGCGTTTCGGCGGGAACGGCGGTGATGAAAGACGCCGAAGGCTACAAACGGGTTCCGACCAAGCGTATTCAAGGCTGGGGACAAGGGTTGACGCTTGTTTTTCTAGCTTCGCTGCTTCGGAAAAAAGACTGGTGAAGTTGCGAAAACATCCGAAATGTCGTTTTTTTCACCTTTACGGTGAGCACGTTCGGATGTTACGATGAAGAAAAAACCGCTCCGATCGGGGCGGTTTTTTCGCATCGGGCCGTCAGCGCTCCGGTGCGCCGGTCGGTTAAAGGGGGCGAAAGCGGACGCCGTGCTGCCGAAATACGCGCTGTTCCGGAAAATGGTCGGCCTGATCGTCGTGCTGCTGTTGCCGATTTTGGCGCTGTACGTCTATTCGAACCGGACGAGCACGGACGTGTTGGCCGACGAACTGACGCGGTCGAACATGAATCAGCTTCTCTTTTTCCAAAGCCAGGTCGACGCCGACCTCGGCTTGATGACGCTTTGGCCGAACTTGCTCATCCAGGATCCCGACATTTCCGACTTGCGTTTCGCCGCGCCGGCCGGCGACAGCCTGTCGCTCGACGAGATCGAGCGGATCAAGCGCATTCAGACGAAGCTCCGGCTGCAGGAAAGCTCGTCGGATTGGACGAGCCGGCTGCTCATCTATTCGCCGGCGCTCGGTCGCGTCGTTTCAAGCTATGATGTAAGCCCCTACAATCCGGCGGAACTCGCCGGGCGGCTGCGACCGGGATGGCAGATTTTTGAAGAAACTGATTCTGAGGGGAAAAAAAGATTGACATTTTCGTTGATGACGTCGTCGCCCTACACGTTTTTCGACGGCCCCCAGGAGGTCAACTTGATCGTCGAGGTGCGGTTCGGTGAGGAAAACATCGCTTCGATGCTCGACCGATTCAAGAGCGACGGGCGGCGCGATCCGTTTTTTTACCGGCCCGACGCCGGAGTCGTCTACAACCGGACGGCGGACCGAGGAAGGATCGATCGGCTCGTGGCGGCGCTGGCGGAACGCCCGTTGCCCGACCGCGACAGCCGGACGGTTGAACTCGACGGCGCGCGGTATCTGGTGCATTTGGCGAAATCGAAGGTCACGGGATGGTACTTGATCGACTACGTGCCGCTGTCGGACATCTTGCGGCCGATCGCCCGCGCGAACATGCTGTTTTACGGGTCGGTCGCCGGACTTCTGCTGATGAGTTCGCTGGTCGCCTACATGTTGTACGCGCAGGTACAAATTCCCGTCAAACAGCTCGTGTCGGGTTTCCAGCGGCTGAAAAACGGCGATTATGCCGTCCGGCTCGCGCCGAAAGGCAACAGCGAGTTCCGGTTCGTCTTCGACCGGTTCAACTCGATGGTCGCGCAGATCGAGGAACTGTTCAGTCGCGTTTATCTCGAGCAAATCCACGCACGGGAGGCGCGGCTGAAACAGTTACAGTCTCAGATCAATCCTCACTTCTTTTATAATTGTTTCAATTTTATTTCCAGTATGGCGAAACTCGGGGACACCGGGACGATCGTCGCCATGACTCAAAATCTTGCGCGCTATTACCGCTATACGACGCGGCAAGAGCGCGATCTCGTCGCCCTGGACGAAGAGCTGGAATTCGTGCGCAGTTACCTGGAAATCCAGGCACTGCGCATGAAACGGTTAAAATACGAAATTCGCGTGCCGTCGTGGATGGGGAAACTGCTCATTCCGCCGCTGTCCTTGCAACCGCTTGTCGAAAACGCGGTGCTGCACGGAGTCGAGCCGAGCGCGTCTGCCGGATTGATTCGAATCGCCGGAGAGACGGACGGGCGATCGGTCGCGCTGTGCGTCGAGGACGACGGCAAGGGGATGTCGAAAGAATCGATCACCGCGCTCGAGGCGGCGCTTGACCGGCCGATGGACGAGCGATCGGGCTGCGGCCTTTGGAATGTCCATCAGCGGCTGAAACTGCGTTTCGGCACCGACGCCGGAGTCAAACTCGGGCCGTCGGCGCTCGGAGGATTGAGGGCCGTGCTGCGGTGGCCGCTTCCGGCGGTCGGGGAGGTCGAACGGGATGATCGAAGTGTTGCTGGTTGACGACGAAGCATATGTCACGGAAAGCTTGGCGAGGACGATACCGTGGCCGGAACTCGGCGTCAGCGGCGTCGTGTGCGCGCAGTCGGCCGCCGAGGCGCTGCGCGTCCTTGAAGAGCGCGACATCGATATCGTCGTGACCGACATTCGGATGCCGGAAATGGACGGTCTTGCGCTGATCGCCGAAATTTCGAGGAAAAAGCCGCACGTGCGGACAATTCTATTGACCGGCTATTCCGATTTCGAATATGCGAAACGGGCGATCCAGCTGCAAGTGTTCGATTACATTTTGAAACCGGTCAACGACGAGGAATTGATGCTGGCGGTATCGAACGCCGTCGAGTCGATTCAGGACGAATGGCGCCAGCAACATCAACGGCGGACGGACTATCCGGTGCTGCGAGCGAATTTGTTGCACGACCTTTTGCTCGGGAGGCGGCTGTCGCCGCGCGTCGTCGAGGATAAGCTGCGCCAGTATGAAGTGCCGCTTCGGGTCGGCGACGACGCCGCTATGGTACTCGTTCAGCTCGGCAGGCCGTTTTCGCGTTTCGATGAAAGCGGTGCCGCGCTGATGGAATTTGCCGTCGGCAATATCGCCGAAGAGCTGTTCGCGCCGCATTTCCGTGTTTGGTACGCCCGGGGACCGCACGATTATCCGGTGATCGTCGCTGCGCTGCGCGACGAATCCGCGCGTGGCATCGGTGTCGGGCCGCAGTTTGAAACCGGGCGAAGGAAGTTTTTGGAAGATGCCGTCCGCGAATTGCGCAGACAGGTGCGCACGTGTCTGAACGGCGATATCTCGGCGGTCGTCGCCGCATGGTTCGCGTTTCCCGACGGGTTGCCCGCGGCGTATCGCGAAAGTTTGGCCGCGATGTTTCGTCTCGGCCGCGAGGAAGAAGGGCGGATATTGTTTCTGGAAGACGAAGCATCGTCGCGCGAGCGACCGATCGGCGCGATCGACGCGCTGTACCGGCCGCCGACGCTGGTTCATCTTTTGGAATCCAACCAATGGGAAGCGGCCAAGCAGAAAGTGTTCGCCGTTTTGGACGAGGCGGAAGCGGCGTCGTTTCCGCGCGAACTGCTGTACGAAATTTTCTTTTCCGTCACCAACGCGCTGATGTATGTCGCGCACCGACAGGGGCGCTTCATGTCGCGGATCGCCCCGCAAAGTCTCGATTTCATGCTGGACCGCGGCATCGCAGAGTCGCCGGATAAACTGCGCCGCTGGACGGCGGACATGATGGACCGGCTGCGCGAAGAACTGGCCGAAAGCGATCGTGACGAGCGCCGCGCGGTCATCCGGAAAGTGCGCAAGCTCGTCGCGGAGCGGATGGGGCCCGAGCTGTCCGTCAAGACGGTCGCCGACCAGGTCTATATGCACCCCGTCTATTTGTCCAAAGTGTTCAAGGCCGAAACCGGCGAAAGCCTCGGCGACTACATTTTTCGGATGCGCATGGAACGCGCCGCCCATCTGCTGCGCGACACGAATAAAAAAATCTATGAGATTTCGTCCGAACTCGGTTACCAGAATCCGCAACATTTCAGCAAAATGTTCCGTAAACATTACGGCGTGACGCCGAACGAGTTCCGCGAGCAGGCCGGCGGATGACGCGAAACCGGTTGCGAAAAACGCAGGAATGTTCGATTTCCGACGTGGGCTGGCCGTACCGCTCCCCCGTATAATGGGCTTGCAATCACCACCAAGGACAAGGGGGAAACGCCCATGAACCCGCTGGCATCGAACAAGCGACGGCTTTTGGCCGCTGTCGCGGCGATCGTTCTGGCGATCGCGTCGGCTGGATGCTCGGGCAAAACGAAAGAACCCGCCGGATCCTCCGGTGCTTCACCGTCCGCCCAGACGTCGTCCCAGGCGACGGGCGCCGGGCAAAGCGCCTACAAGGACAAGTACGATCCTCCGGTGACGATCACGACGGTCTGGGGTGTCGATCCGGCACTGACGTTCAAAAACGGCGAGACGATCGAAAACAACGTCGCTACCCGTTGGGCGCTTGAGACACTCGGCATTCAGATCAAGACGCTCTGGTCGGTGACCGACACGAACGGCGCATTTGCGACGAAACTGCGGTTGGCGATGTCGTCCGGTCAAGAAATGCCAGACGTCGTCACGGTCGGCGACGAGCAGCTCGCACAGGATTTGATCGACTCCGGCCTGTTCCGCGAGGTCGGCTCGCTGTTCGACCAGTACGCCAACGACATCTGGAAAAAGGCGATGGCGCTCGATCCGAACGTTTGGAACCCGTATATCCGCGACGGCAAGCGGATGGGCCTGCCCGTGCTCGATTACGCCTACAACCACGACTACCTGCTCTGGATCCGTCAGGATTGGCTCGATAAGCTCGGCCTGCAGGCGCCGAAGACGCTGGACGATCTCGAAAAGGTGATGGACGCCTTCAAGAACCGCAATCCGGACGGCCTGAAGCCGAACGAAGTCATTCCGCTCAGCATCGGGTTCAAGAACTCGATGAACACGTGGATGGGCGATCCGTCCTGGGTGTTCGGCGCGTTCGGGACGATTCCGCAGCAATGGAACAAGACGCCGGACGGCAAGCTCGAATACGGCTCGATCAATCCGGCGATGAAGCCCGGTTTGCAGAAACTGCGCGAATGGTACGAAAAAGGCTACATCCCGAAAGAAGCGGCGCTCTGGGACGAAAACAAGACGGCCGAGCCCGCGGTCGCCGGCAAGTCGGGCATCATCCCGGGGCCGTACTGGATGAGCGGCTGGCCGCTGCGCGATACGGCCAAAAACGTTCCGCACGCGGTGTGGAAACCGTTCCCGATTCCGACAGGACCGGACGGCAAGGCGGGGCGCCACGGCACGCATTTTACGAACGGCGTGACGCTGATCAGCAAAAACGCCAAACATCCCGAGGCGCTGTTCACGTATCAGAACTATCTGTTCCAGCATCTCGCGAATCCGGAACCAGACGGAATTTTCGATATCGGCGTGTTCAAGGGTTACGACTACGACCTCGACGCCAACGGCAATCCGGTCTACGGCGACAAAGTTCCCGGCGGCGCGGTCAACGTCATGCGGTATTTCCTCGTTCGCGACGGCGCGCGTATCCCGGACGCCCAGATGAAGGCGCTGCTCAATCTCGCGCAAGGCAAAGAACCGCAGACGTGGCTGGAACGCGAGCTCAAGAACAACTACGGCCCCGAAACGCCGAACGCGGCGGTCGTGCTGATGCAGCAGCCCGACATTTCGTACAAGGACATGTACACCGGTCCCGCCACGCCGACGATGAAGACGAAGTGGGACTATCTGAAAAAACTCGAAAGCCAGACGTTCAACGAAATTATTTACGGCAAAGCGGGCCTCGACGCGTTCGACAAGTTCGTGGAGACGTGGAAGGCTTCCGGCGGCGACCAGATAACGAAAGAAGTCAACGACTGGTACGCGGCGTTGAAGTAATCGGCGGAAAGCGGCCGGCGGGGAGTCGGCCGCTTTCCCGTCGGCGAAAGGGAAGAGGGCCATGCGTAAAAGTTTGCCGTTTCACCTGATGCTGTTGCCGTCGCTCGCACTTCTGGCCGTATTCAACTACGCGCCGATGTTCGGCATTGTCATGGCGTTTCAAGATTACAAGCCGTGGCTCGGCATCGGCGGTTCGGCGTGGGTGGGGCTGGACAATTTCCGCTATTTGTTTGAACGGCAAGACAGCTTGCAAGTCATCTGGAACACGCTTATCATCTCGGCGGCAAAAATCGTGCTTCATCTGATCGTACCGTTTACGTTCGCCATTTTGCTGAACGAAATCCGCAGCCGCCTGTACAAGCGGTACGTGCAGACGATGGTCTATCTGCCGCACTTTTTGTCCTGGGTCATTCTCGGCGGCATTCTGATCGACATTTTGTCGACGGACGGAGGCATCGTCAACCGGGCGCTCGAGTCGCTGTTCGGCATCGGGCCGATTTTTTTCCTCGGCGACGGCGACTGGTTTCGGCTGACGGTCGTCGTCTCCGACGTGTGGAAAGAATTCGGCTTCGGCACCATCGTCTTTCTGGCCGCGCTCGCCAACGTGAATCCGGCGCTGTATGAGGCGGCGGAGGTCGACGGCGCAAGCCGCTGGAAACAGACGATCTACATCACGATTCCGTCGATGATGCCGATCGCGGTCGTCGTCGGGACGCTGTCGCTCGGCAACATTTTGAATGCCGGGTTTGATCAGATTTTCAACCTGTATAACCCTCTCGTTTACGACAAGGGCGACATTATCGACACATTCGTTTACCGGACGGCGATCATCAACGGAGAGATGGGATTCGGCACGGCGGTCGGACTGTTCAAATCGGTCGTCGGCATGGTCCTGATCGTGTTATCGTACCGGTTGGCGTACAGATGGGCTCATTACCGGATTTTTTAGCGGAAAGGGGTGCGCCCCGTGTATCGCAAAACGTGGTCGTACCGCGTGTTCAATGCGTTCAATCTGGCGTTCATGTTCGTCGTTTCGCTCCTGTGCGTCGTTCCGCTCTGGCACGTGCTGGCTGTGTCGCTCAGCTCGCGCGCGGCGGCGGACGCGAATCTGGTCGGCCTGTGGCCGGTGCAGTTTACGCTCGAAGCGTACAAGAAAACGATCGACAATCCGGTCTTTCTCGGTTCGATCGGAGTGTCGGTCGCGCGTACCGTCGTCGGCACCGCGCTGACGCTGTTGCTCGCGTTTCTGGCCGCTTATCCTCTGTCGAAAGACGATGCGGTGTTCAAAGGCCGCACGGTGTACGCCTGGATTTTCGTGTTTACGCTCATTTTCAACGGCGGGCTCGTGCCGTTTTATATCGTGATCCAGAAACTCGGCATGATGGACACGTTCTGGGTGCTCGTCATTCCCGGCGCGGTCAACGTCTGGCTGACGGTGCTTCTGATGAACTTCTTCCGGAGTGTGCCGCGCGAGTTGGAGGAGGCGGCGCTCATCGACGGGGCGGGACACGTCCGCACGCTGTTTTCGGTCTACCTGCCGGTGTCGCTGCCGGCGATCGCGACGCTGGCGCTGTTCAGCATGGTGTTTCATTGGAATTCTTGGTTCGACGGGTTGCTGTACATTCACGACAACAAAAAGTATCCGCTCGCGACGTTTTTGCAGACGGTGATCGTGCAGCGCGATTTCAGCACGATGAGCATCAGCCCGGAAGATCTCGAGCTGATCTCACAGAAAACGGTTCGAGCGGCGCAAATTTTTATCGGCGCGCTGCCGATTTTGCTCGTATATCCGTTTTTGCAGACGTATTTCATCAAGGGGCTTGTGCTCGGCGCGGTGAAGGAATAAAAGCGGCCGCCGGCGGCGATCGGCCGCTCGGGGCGCGAAAGGAGAAGGATGCGCGTGATGGGCGTTTTGTCGATCCGGGGGGCGGATGTGTCGTTTGTGGACGAGATCGAGCAGGCCGGAGGGACGTTTCGCGACGTCGACGGCGGCAAGCCGGAGGACGTCCTGGCGATTTTGCGGCGAAGCGGGGTTAACGCCGCGCGTCTTCGCCTCTGGAACGATCCGCCGGGCGGGTTTTGCAATCTGGAGCGGACGGTCGCCATGGGACGGCGGATCAAGACGCGAGGTTTCCGGTTTTTGCTCGATTTTCATTATTCGGACGGCTGGGCGGATCCGGCGAAGCAATATAAGCCGAAGGCGTGGGAGCGTTTGTCGTTCGGAAAGCTGTGCGAAGCGGTCTATTGGTATACGTTCGACGTGCTCCGCGAACTGTCGCGTAACGGTGCGGCGCCGGACGAGGTGCAGGTGGGCAATGAGATCACGCCGGGTTTCTTGTGGGACGACGGGCGCGTCGACGGGGCTTTCGATACGGACGAACAGTGGCGCAAGTTCGCGGAGCTGCTCGGTGCCGGCATCCGCGCCGTCCGCGACGCGCTGCCGTCGGCGCAAGTCATGGTACACATCGACCGCGGCGGCGATCGCGAGGGGGCGTGCCGGTTTTTCGAACGGCTGGGGCGGTTCGACGTCGAGTACGATGTGATCGGGCTGTCGTATTATCCGTGGTGGCATGGGACGCTGAACGATCTGCGGGCGACGCTCGAGGCTTTGGCGGCCGGGTTCGGCAAGCCGCTCGTCGTCGTCGAGACGGCGTATCCGTGGACGCTGGAAGCGCCGCCGGAACATCCGCTCATCGTGGCGGAACCGTCGCAGCTTCACGCCGGCTATCCTGCGAGCGTCGAGGGGCAGCGGCGGTTTCTGCTCGATCTGGCTGCCGTGGTCGCGGATACGCCGCGGGGGTTGGGAACCGGATTTTATTACTGGGAACCGTGCTGGATTCCCGTCAAGCGGGAGTGGTCGGTCGGGCACGCGAACAACTGGACGAATTTGACGCTGTTCGATTTTTCGGGACGGAAACTCGATTCGTGGGCGGCGTTTCGGGACGGCTAGCCGCCGTCCTTCACTTCGATAAAAGCCACCATGACGGAGACCCCTTCCGGAAGCAGAGGGTGGTTGCGGAGCAGATCGGCTGTCTCGAGCACCGCTGCTGTCGGGTCGGTTGAGACGTTCAACCAACGTTCCGCAGGCAACCCGGATTGATGGGAAATCAAATAAGATACTACATCGGCTGTAGAGTCTTTGGTTTTCAACGGAATAGAATGATGGTGGCAGATGTAATCGTTGCAACCCAAAATCCAAATTTCTCGGATGGTCGGATAACGGGTTAATGCGCTGACGATGCTTCGAGCCAAAGAACCGTAAGGGTCCCAAATGCGCAATTCTTCACAGCGGAAAACGAGCGGATGGCGCCGTTCCTGCCGGATAAAGCGTTGCAAAATATGTTCGGCCGTCGGATCGATGCCGATCAGAACAAGCGAGTCGTACATGGTATTCCTCCCCGACGCGTTAGGAGTGAAGCCATTGGGCCAGGTTGAAATAAAGCGGAATTCCGATGATGATGTTGAACGGAAACGTGATGCCCAACGACATGCCTAAGTAAATCGAAGGATTCGCCTCCGGAACCGTGTGTTTCAGCGCGGCCGGCGCGGCGATGTAGGAAGAACTTGCCGCAAGCACGCTCATCAAAAACGTCCCGCCGACGGACAGCCCGCTCCAAGTACCGATGAATCCCCCGATCGTTCCGTAAAATAGCGGCATCGCTACCGCCAAAACGGCGAGTTTGATACCGTGATCCCGAATTTCGCCGATGCGTTCCCCTGCCGCCAATCCCATTCCCAGCAGAAAAACGATGAGAATGCTCGAATACAGATCGACGAACAAAGGTTTGACCGTCTGCAGCGCGGTTTTTCCGGTCAGAAGACCGATGCACAAGGACCCTGTAAGGAGCAAGATGCTTTTTCCAAAAAAGGTTTCTTTTATTGCCATAAGGCTATGGACTCCTCTTGATTTTTTTTCGTTAATATCCATCCAACGTAGCATCAAAATCGAGACCAGAATCGCAGGGCTTTCCAGAAGAACGACCATGGCGTTCATAAAACCTTCATAGGGGGTTCCGGATTGCTGAAGAAATGAAACGGCTGCTCCGAACGTCACAATGCTGACGGATCCGTATGTCGCCGCAAGAGCGATTGCATTTTTTCGGTCAAGTTTCAACCATGAACATACTGTAAAGGTAATAAAGGGGATTATTATCCCGAGCAGCAAAGTTCCCATCAGAGGGAATATCACATGACGGATCGAATATTGAGAAAGCTCCATTCCACCTTTCAATCCGATCGCGATCATCAGATAAATGCTCAAGGATTCGCTTAAAGCCGAAGGAAACTTTAAGTCGGACTTTGCGAACGAAGCAGCGAGTCCGAGGATAAAGAAGAGAATGGCCGGAGACAAAAGGTTGTGAAGAACGATGTCGTTCATGGCAGAATACCTCCTTGCAAAATGAAAAACCGGAAACTTTCCAGCGGAGGACAGATGAGCGCATCCCCCGCTTTCCTGTTTCCGGTTTATCTGCAACGCTTCCTCGTCGGTCGTCCACAGATCTACCGTACTGAATCCAGTCGGTCTTCAAGATTGTCGGATAAGATGAATACCATGACCCGTTCTCCGGTTCGGGTGCTGACGTCGGTGTGAAAGCTGACGACTTTCGAACCCGTGATCGATTCAATCAACTGTTTTAAGTCCTCGCTTCCCGATTCAACCAGGTCCGAGCGTGTTTTTTTGACCGACATCATGCCTTCGAAGGTTTTGGCCAAATTTTGCTCGGCGGGCGTCAGGACGCCTTTTAGAAGCACGATGATCATATTTCGAAGTATGTCGGTTTTTACGGAAACCGATCCTCGACCTAAATATTCCTTTTCCCATTGGGTGAGAGCTTTGCTGATCTTGTCTTCGATTTCTCCTTTGGATTTCTGCATCGGTCGACCTCCTTCGGGCAATAAAAAACGGCGTGCTTATTTGGAGGATATCCAAATAATACGCCGACTATCTTTTCGCTTCATCACGTCGTTGTTTTCCGGCTTTTTCATTCGGCCCGAATAAAGGGGCGAATGCTAAAGCCTCTTCCGTCATGATGAGCTGAAGATCGCTCGGACTTACGTCTCATCGTCCATTATAGTTTATCCGTCATCTTTGTCAAGCGGACTCGGAACGCAAAATAATGCAAGAATAAGTCTGTACCGGGCGCTGTTCAAGCGGAGGGTTGACCACTTCACGGGCCGTTCCCTCCGCTTTCGGGTTTACGGTTCTTTCAGGTTTACGGTTCGACGCCCCAGACGAGCTGGCCGTTGCGGTACAGCGTCACCCGGTTCCAATCCGCAAAACTCGTCTTCGTCGGATCATACGAGTAGTCGTTCGCCTCGTTGTAGTTCGTCCAGTCGTTCTTGTTGATC